>JAUZPB010000119.1 GCA_030706145.1 Bacteroidota bacterium | reverse complement strand
GGAAAGGCAATCCTGTTTTGGTCCTGCCTTACCTACATCTTTCCATCCTAAAGGGTTCTCCCTGTCTGCTGGCCAGATTGAGTACTGCTCCTCATGATTGACTACTACCTTATAGACTGTGTTATCTTCTTTTTCATCCCATCCCATGGATTCCTCCTTATTTTATTATTTAGATCTAGTGATTATTTTTAAGTCAAGTTATTTAATTCAGATCTTACCGGCTGGCCCCTTATTTAGACCAGCCGGTAAATTATTTAGTCAAACAGAGAGAGATTTCGCCTTTTTCTCTCTTTGCCTCACCTAACAAGAATAATCCAAGCTTTGTTGCGTGCTCTCATTTGATGAGCATCATCTTCTTAACATCCCTGAACTGTTTAGATCCGTTAGTTGCCTCAGCATAGATCAGGCAGTAGTAAACACCGGATGAATAACCAGCAGCATTAAAGAAGACCTCATAATATCCTGCACGTTGAACATTATTGAAGACTTCTGTTACTTTTTCACCCAGCGTATTATAGATCTCAATTCTTACTCTGCTTTCTGTAGGTACACCAAATCTGATAACAGTCGTAGGATTGAATGGGTTTGGATAGTTTTGTGACAAACCAAACTCAGTTGGGATCATGTTAGTCATACTTACGCCAGTTACAGTTGCAGAAGAAACATTGCTATAGACTGATGATACTTCGCTAGTAAATGTTCTTATTCTATACTGATATGACATTGATACAGAAACCGTACTGTCTATAGATGTAGTATTTCCAGCCTTTACAGTATCAATTATCACAAAGTCCTGATTCTGCTTTCTTTCGATTATAAAAGCGCCAGCTCCGGCCGATCTGTCGACCCAGGTTAATCTGACCTTATTTCTGCTGAGCACTTTTACATTAAGGCTATCAGGAGCATTCAGTTCTGTAACAAAGGACCAAACCTCAGGAGATTGGCTTTCACCTGCGATATTCTTAGCCTTTACCATCCAGAAGTATCTGCTACCCTGTTTTAATTTCTTTACTGCTTTTGTTGTATCAATAAGCAGTGAATCTACAAACAGGACCTTAGAGAACTTGCTGTCTTCAGATAAAAGCAAATTATATTTTTCTGCATATTTAGCTTTCTTCCATGAGATCTTTAAGCTGTCCTTTACATCCTTTGAGTTATTTGCAGGTGTAACGAGCATCGGCATACCTGGAGCAGGTGTAATTGTAGTAAATGACCAAGTATCGGAGAATGGACCGGCACCCGACTGGTTCTCTGCATTTACTCTCCAGAAATACTTCTTACTGTTTTGCAGTCCGGATACATTTTGGCTTATTGTTGCAAGCGAAGTATCAGGCTGTATGACACTAGTGTTAAGGTCTTTCTGGAATAAAGAATCTGAAGCAACCTGAAGAGTATAGAAATTAGCTCTGCATGCTTTCTTCCAGGAAAGTACTAATGAAACAGGCTGGTTTATGCATTTATCAGCAGGAGCAGCAAGCTGTGGTTTTTCAGGCGGTGCTATTACGGTTGTAAAGTTTCTGGTTTCAGAGAAAGCACCTTCACCTGATGAATTTGCTGCGCAGACTCTCCAGTAGTACTTAGTATTATTTGCAAGACCGCTTATCTTACCCTGAGCTGTAGTAAATGTTGAATCATTAATAACCGGTTTTGTGAACTGATCATCTGAAGCTACCTGTACTCTATAGCTGCTTGCAAAAGAGACCTCTTTCCATGTCAGAGTAAAGGCAACAGGAAGATTAATAGTATTGGTCTCAGGTGTCAGTAATACAGGAGCTGCTGGTTTTGCCAGCTGGAAGCAAACAGAGATCTTGTGATCTGCGCAAACATCTTTGAAAGTATAACTTCCAACAGCGCCAATTGACTGATCGTCAACTTTGACGCAATAGACTATATATCCTGTATTTGGAATCATTGTAAATGTCTGGCTTGCACCATAGTTTACAGTCTTTGCACCAGAAGGACTTATTGCGCCATTCTCACCTGCTGTTGCAGTTATTGTAAACAGGTCAATTGCAAAGCTGGCAGAAATAACATGGTCTGAAGTAACTTCTCCGAATTTATAAGTACTTACAGCGCCAACACTCTGTCCATCAACTTTTACGTCAGCTATATGATATCCTTTATCTGCAGTGATAGTGTAGGTCTTTGATTCACCATACTTAACATTAATATCACCTAAAGGACTAATCGTGCCATGTTCCTCTGCCATAGAAGTAATTGACAGAATATCAATTGTAAAGGAAACTGATATTGTATGACTTGCAGTTATATCTGTAAATGTATAATTATTAAGTTTTCCTAAAGACACACCATCAACAATTACGTCAAGGACATGATAGCCTGTCTCGGGATAGAATTTATAGGTCAGACTGCCTCCATAGCTTACACTTGATACTCCTGAAGGAGAAATAGTACCATGCTCGCCAGAAGAAGCAGTAACACCAAATAAATCAATTGCAAAGCTGGCTGAAATTGTATGATTAGCCGTTACATTGCTGAATGTATATGTGCAAACAGCTCCGACTGACTGGCCATCGACTAAAACGTCAGAAACGTGATAGCCTGTAACCGGCGTAATAGTATATGTAAGGTTATTTCCATAGATAACGGTCGTTACGCCCGCAGGAGTAACAGTTCCATGTTCACCCGAAGTAGCTGTAATTGTGAATATGTTCTTCTCAAATGAAGCGCTGATGGTATGGTTTGCAGTTACATTACTGAATGTATATGTATTAATGCAGCCCTGTGAAACGCCATCAACAACAACTTTGGCGACCCGGTAGCCCTCAGCAGGAGTAATAGTATAGGACTGAGTTCCTCCATAGTTTACATTTGTAACTCCGAGTGGAGCTATCGTTCCATTTTCACCTGTCGAAGAAGTTATTGTAAATACGTCAATTGCAAATGTAGCCGAGATAGTATGATTTGCCGTTACATTTGTAAATGTGTATGTCTTAACAGCACCTTGGGATACTCCATCTACAAGTACATCTGCAACGTGATAACCAGTATTTGGAACAATGTTATATACCTGATTTGCTCCATGGTTAACGTTTGTAACGCCAGATGGAGTAACACTGCCATTTTCGCCAGAACTTGCAGTGATAGTATATGCATTAATTGCAAATGTTGCTGATATGGTATGATTTGCAGTTACATTACTGAATGTATAGCTTGCAACTACTCCAACTGACTGTCCATCAACTTTGACCTCTACAATATGATAGCCTGCATTAGGAGTAATCGAATAGGACTGTGTTCCACCATAGTTTACGTTTGTAACTCCAAGTGGAGCTATCGTTCCATTTTCACCCGTCGAAGAAGTTATTGTAAATACATCAATTGCAAAGCTGGCACTTATAGTATGATTAGCACTAACATTGCTAAAGGTATATGTCTTAACAGCGCCTTGGGATACACCATCAACAACGACATCGGCTACGTGGTAACCTGCATTCGGCGTAATTGTATAAGTTTGACTGCCGCCAAAGTTAACAAAGGTAGCCCCTGCCGGAGTAAGAGTTCCATTTTCACCGCTTGCAGCTGTAATAGTATATACGTTTATAACAAATGTTGCCGAGATTGTGTGGTTTGCTGTTACGTTTGCAAACGTATAAGAAGAAACTGCTCCAACTGATTTACCATCGACTAAAACATCAACGATATGGTAGCCCTGATCAGGTGTAATATTATAGACCTGGTTTGTCCCGTAATTAACATTAGTAACACCGCCAGGAGTTATTGTTCCATGTTCGCCTGAAGTTGCAGTTATTGTAAATACATCGAGTGCAAATTTAGCCGAAATAGTATGGTTTGCCGTTACGTTGCTGAATGTATAAGTTTGAATAGCACCCTGAGATACACCATCAACCTGAACATCAGAGATGTGATAACCTGTCTTTGGTGTAATTGTATATAGCTGGCTTCCACCATAATTGACCTGTGTAACACCAGCAGGCGATATCGTACCGTTTTCATCACAGCTTGCAGTAATAGTGAATACGTCTATTGCAAAGCTTGCAGAAATGGTATGATTTGCTTCAACGTTATTAAATGTATAAGAAGAAACAGCACCTACAGATTGGCCATCAACTAAGACATCAGCAATATGATATCCAACATTTGGGACAATACTGTAAGTCTGGCTTGTTCCATAGTTTACATTTGTAATTCCCGAAGGAGTAATTGCACCATGCTCTCCTGCGCTTGCTGTTATGCTGAATACATCTATTGCAAAGCTTGCAGAAATAGTATGGTTAGCCTTTACGTTATTAAATGTATAATTTGTTACAGTACCAACAGATTGACCGTCAACTAAAACGTCTACTATATGATAGCCCTTATCTGCAGATATAGTATAGGTTTTACTGCCGCCATAGTTTACTTCGCTTGTTCCAATTGGTGAGACAGTTCCATGTTCACCCGAAGTAGCTGTAATTGTAAATACATCAACTGCAAAGGTAGCTGAAATAGTGTGGTTAGCAGTTACATCACCGAAGGTATAAGATTTAACTGGTCCCTGGGAGATGCCGTCAACCAAAACATCAGCTACATGATAACCAACATCCGGTGTAATAGTATAAGTCAGACTACTTCCGTAGTTAACATTTGTCGCACCTGCAGGAGAAACAGTTCCATGTTCGCCTGATGTAGCAGTAATTGTAAATACGTCAATTGCAAATGTTGCAGATATCGTATGGTTCTCGGCTACAGATGTAAATGTATATTCTCTTAAAGCACCTTTGGAAACGCCATCGATAACAACATCAACAACATGGTAACCCAGATCCGGAGTTATTGTATAGGTTTGGTTACTTCCATAAGTTACATTTGTAACTCCATTTGGATTAATTGCGCCATGTTCACCAGCTGAAGAAGTGATGGTATAGACATTAATTTCAAAGGTTGCAGAAATTTTGTGGTTAGCCGTTACACTATTAAATGTATAATTAGTTACGGCGCCAACAGATTGTCCATCTACTTTTACATCAGCTACATGGTAGCCTGTTTTGGGTGTAATAGTATAAGACTGGTTTGCACCATAATCGACATAGGTAAGTCCAGATGGACTAATTGTTCCATTGTCGCCAGCAGATGCAAAGATCTTAAGCTTAATTCCTTCGGGTAAGCTCAAAGATGCATAGTATGGTCTTATCTGGTTACATATATTAAAGAATTCACCGCCTGTTAATATCTGGTCGTTAGCCAGTACCATAGAATTTACAGGAAAGCTTGCATTAGGATTCCAGGCCGTAGCTTTGCCTGCTTCATCAATTGCGGCAACATAATTTCTGTTCTCACCGCCAATATTTGTAAAGTTACCACCTACAAGTATTGTATTACCAATCGGGAGAATAGTTTTAACATTCTTAACCAGATTTCCGCTTGCATCGGGGTTCCATGCAGTAGCCACGCCGTTTTCATCTACAGAACCCAGATAGTTTCTGGCCTCGCCGCCAATATTTGTAAAGAATCCACCGGCATAGACTGTTTTATCATCATTAGCCAGTGTATTGACCGTATTAATAAGGTTTCCACCTGCATTTGGATTCCATGCAGTTGCCTGACCATTCATGTCGATGGCTGCAATATTATTCCTTATTTTTCCGCCAATATTTGTAAAGTTGCCGCCTACATAAACAATATCACCCGAAACTCCAAGAGCATTAACACTATTAACAAAAGTACCGCCTGGATTCGGGTTCCATGAAGTTGCATTTCCATTCAGATCCAGTGCAGCAAGGTTATTTCTATTTTGACCTCCAACCGAGGTAAAAGTACCACCTGCATAAATAATATCACCTCTTACTGCAAGAGCATTAATTCCCTTTAGCTGTCCCCCACCCGTTACATTTGGATTCCATGCAGTAAGATTACCACTTTCATCGATTGCTGCAAGATTATTTCTGTACTCTCCGCCCATTGCTGTGAAGGTACCACCTGCATAAATAATATTACCAGAAAGAGCAAGAGCTTTAACTGGCCCGTCAGCCTGTGGAGCCCATGAAGTAGCCTGGCCCGACTGGTCCAGAGCTGCGATAAAATTTCTTACCTTACCACCAACAGAAGTAAAATAACCGCCGGCACATGCAAAGTTGCCTGAAGCAGCTATTGAATTAATAGCTCCATTTGCCATAGGGTTCCACTGAGTTACCTTGCCGTTATTTAAGTCAATTGCGGCAGCATAACTTCTTGGATAGCCCCCAATTCCTGTAAAATCTCCACCTACATAAAGAAGGTTTCCGGATAAAGAAAATGAATTTACAGATTCATTTGCTATTGGGTTAAACTGTGTTGCCAGTCCTGTATTAAGGTCAAGCGCAGCAATATAATTTCTCTGGCGCCCGCCGATATTTGTAAAATCGCCGCCTACATAGAGAAGATTATTAGCTGCAAGGAGTGCAATTACGGCTTTATTTGGATTAGGGTTCCAGGCAGTAGCAGCACCCGACTGGTCGATAGCTGCAATATAATTTCTGGTTTGCCCGCCAATAAATGTAAAATCACCGCCCGCATATACAATGTTTCCTGAAACAGCAAGAGAACTGACTGAGAGATCTGCTCCTGGATCCCAGCTTGTAAGCTGTCCATTTACATCGACTGCTGCGATATGGCTTCTGTTTTCTCCACCGACCATTGCAAAATCGCCGCCCAGGTAGATAACATTACCATCTACAGCAATAGCGTTAACTGCAGCATTGGCATTAGGATTCCAGGGTAACAGTTGTCCATTTAGATCGTATGCTGCAGCAAAACCCCTCTGCTGGCCGCTTATGTTTGTAAATTCACCGCCCACATAAAGAATGTTATTAACAAAAAGCAGAGAGGTGACCTCCCCATTTGGATTAGGCATCCAGCTCATATCAATAGTATTATCGCTTTTGATATGAACCAGGTTCATAAAGAAAATTCCACCAACTCTCATGAATTCACCGCCAATAAACCAGCCCCCGTTGCCATCGCTGGCTACAGTAGTAACAGCTCCTTCAATCTTTGGAAACCTGAGATCAGGTTTCGCATCGGTTGTACTTATCAGAGAAGCTGCACCAGTATAGGGGCCTACCTGATGGAAATTACCGCCCAGGTAAGTTATGTTCCCCTTTTGCACAATGCTGTAGATTGCTCCATTTGTAATCCATACATCAGACTTAAGCGTCTGTGCAAAGAGATTACAAGCGAAGATGAACAGAAAAGCTAACCCGTAAAGTCCGATTTTTTTCATTTCGCTCCCTCTTTTTGGCCTCTTTTTTTATTTCATGGAGTGATTGTCACTCCATGGCTAGTTTCTTCTTTTCTTGGGTGTGTATTATGTTTTATGAAATTGTGAGGTTTCTAAAAAAGCTAATTGAATTCTTAAGAGGTTCTGATAAAAACAAACGAGTGGTAAATAAAATCAGATAAACGGATTTTTTGGACAAATAAGCGGTTATAAATAACCTATACTTATAATTTGGGACAGCCTAATATCTTTCTAAGTTTTGTCGTATAGCGGCGGCTGCTAATAAGTGGCTGTGCAATATCCTTCAGGTATATCTTAAATGAATGGTTTTGCCACCTTTCCATCTTTTGTACATAATTAAGATTAATAATAATAGATCTGTGTATGCGTATAAAAATATCCTCAGGTAAAATGCATTCCCATTCCTTCAGAAGTTTTTGCGTAATATTTACTTTTTTCTGCTGAAGGTATACTTTGCTGAAATCATTAATGGCAAGCACATAGATTATTTCACGAACCTTAATAAGTTCTGGGCGGTTATTAACCATAATGAGTATGTGATCATCTTCGGTCAGTCTTCTTCTTGGAGCCTTGTTTTTTGTTTCTTTGCTCTTAACCTTACTCTGCTGCTCGCCTTTCCCTATTTTCTCATATTTGTCCATTCTTATATTTACAACCTTAAGAAGCTCATCCGTATCAATTGGTTTTATAAGATAGTCATCAGCTCCCATATTCATAGCGTAGCGCAGATCAGACATAGATTTTTTCTCAGCAGAGGTCAAAATAAAAGGGATTTGTGAAGTCTCGGGATATTTACTAAGTTCTGTAAGCACAGCATATCCATCTATCTCAGGAAGCAGCACTTCACAGAGTATAAGGTCCGGCAGTATTTCTTTTGCAAGTTTAATTCCTTTTGTACCATTTTCTTCTGTCCAAACAGTATATCCCATTTCTTCCAGATATTTACTAAAACAAGTCTTAAAATCTTCATCTTTATCAATGATAAGGATCTTCTTCATATTTATGCCCCGGGAGTTTACGTATTCATAGAAATAGTTACACGCTTAGTATAAAGTTTATCTGTTAATTTAATTAACAATAATTTCTGAACGTTTTAGGTTTTTCTAATAAGCGGTATAAAGTTATCTACGAAAGGTCATTCTTAAGTAATTACCGGTTGCACATTTAATTGCCCTAAACTATAGGGACAGTTTGGATATATTTTTATAAATAATATTTGATAAAATCGGAACATTTTTTTAAAATAATAATGAATTGTTCCTCTAGATACAATATGCGATTCATATCATCATAGTCCGAACAGGGAGAAATAAAGGAATATGAAGAAGGTCCTGGTCATTGATGATGAGCCTGTAAGTTGCCAATTCCTGCAACTTTTATTAAAAGAGAACAAATATGAAGTAGTTATAGCTAAAAATGCAAGTGCCGGAATAAAAGCTGCAGGTGAAACATTCCCAGATATAATAATTTGCGATGTACTTCTTCCCGAGATAGATGGATTCGAAGTAATAAAAAGGATTCAGAAAAATCCTTTCACAAGAAATATCCCATTTATTTTTATTAGCGCCTTCAAAACCGAATTAGATGATATACGTAAAGCTATGGAACTTGGTGCAGATGATTATCTTCTTAAACCCCTAAAACCCGATGAGGTATTAAAATCAGTTGAAGTCAGGCTAAAGAAATTCGAAAAGATATCTAAGTCACAGCCCCAAAGCGGTAAGAAAAATGGGAAAGACACACATAGTCAAAAACATAATGAAAAGAGCAAGTGGGTACTTATAAGAGGAGGAAATATTGAGTTAATAAATACAGAAAAGATCATGTACCTTATATCTGAAGCAGACTATACAAAAGTATTTACAGAAGATGGGAAAAAGCACACTGTCAGCAGGCTGCTAAAGAACTGGGAGGAAATTCTTCCTCCGCATAATTTTCTAAGGATACACAGATCTATAATAATTAATCTTGACTTTGTAAAGAGAATTGAAAAATGGTTCAATAATACATACCGCATTTATATTCTAAATATTCCGGAACCTCTTACTGTAAGCAGACGATATGTTCAAAAAGTGAAATCTTATTTCCTTGAGCTGCCCAATTAGGTCTATTCACTGAAATTTATAGCCGCTTATTATTACTTTATGACCGTTGATCTACTTTTCATTACCCGTTATACTTTTTAAATATTAAGATTCATCCCAGACTGTATATTAAATTACAGCGGCAAAAAACAGATACTATAGTGCCGGTAATAACAGGAGGGAAAATGAAACTTGATTCAAAATGCCAATCAAAAGGAGCTTTGGGCAAATATTTAAGGGAAATTGGAAGGACGGATCTTTTAACACCTGATGAAGAGGTTCAATGCGCAACGCGCATAAAAAAAGGAGATCAGGAAGCTTTCAGAAAAATGATAATGTCAAACCTGAGGTTTGTTGTAGCAATTGCCAAAGAATACATTAATCATGGACTTACACTTGAAGACCTGATTTGTGAAGGTAATCTGGGACTAATAAAGGCAATTGAAAGATATGATGAAACCAAGGGATTCAAATTTATTTCATATGCAGTCTGGTGGATAAGGCATTCGATCAATCAGGCAATATATGAGCAGGCAAGGCTTATAAGACTGCCCTCAAACAAGAGCAACTCTGTAGCAAAGGTAAATAAGACGGCAATAAAACTCGAGCAGAAACTGGAAAGGCCACCAAGTCAGCAGGAACTCTCCCAGATTGCAAAGATCAGTTATGAATGCATTTCAGAAGCAAATGAATATCCTCTGAAATATGTATCACTGGATATTCCCGCCTTTTCAGGAAGCACAAAGACAAATCTTAAAGATACACTACACGATTCTTTTGAAGCCATGCCTGATAAGAGTCTGATCACCGAATCACTGAGAAAACATATCAGTATGTCACTTCACACTTTAGAGGAAAAGGAAGCTACAGTAATTAAACTATACTTTGGCTTAAACAATGAAAGGGCACTTACCTTAGAGGAGATAGCTGAAATGTATCACATCTCAAGAGAGAAAGTAAGGCTTATAAAAGAAAAGGCGCTTCAAAAGCTGCGTCACCCCAAAAGAAGTAAAAACCTTCGTATGTATTTGAACTATGAACAATGAACTATGAAACTGCAATCCATCGTCTGATCACAAACTGTTTTCTCCAATAAAGATGGAGCCTTGTTGTGAAGCTGCAATTCATAAAATTGTACTATTTCAAGATAGTAAACTTTTTTGTAATACTTCTATCTTTAGTCTGCAGCAGGTAGAAGTAACTGCCGCTTGGCAGATCCTTTGCATCAAGGCGCAGTGTATATTTTCCGGAGGATTGTTTTTCATTTACTAATTGTGTTATTTCCCGGCCCAGAAGATCATAAACTGTAAGGCGAACATTTGTCTCCCAGGGAAGTTCATAAGTTATAGAAGTCGACGAATTAAATGGATTCGGATAATTTTGATGAACCTCGAAGCTTAGAGGCATTCTTTCATCTAATACGGAAGTTGGGACTTTCACCTCAGCAATATTTGTAAAGGCAGATACTGTGTCACTGCTTGATGCATCAACTCTATAGGTATACGTGCATCCTGGCTGAATATCTTTATCTATGAATAAAGCTGAGTCTTTTTTCGTTTGCCCTATCTTCTTAAATTCCAAAGCACTTAAGGAATCGCCATCTTTTCTATAAATGCTAAAGAGATTTTCGTTATCTGAATTATCTGTCCATTTTAGTATAACCTTTTTTTCATAAATGCTGGCTTTAAGGTTATTAGGCGAAGCTACAGGCTTTATTTTTGTCATAAAGTTCCATTCTTCGGAAAACTTGCTATATAAACTGCCCTGGGCCGCTGCCCTTACCCTCCAGAAGTATTTGCTGGCAAACAGCAAAGGCTCCATAGTTTTTTGAGTAGCTGATAAGGAAGAATCATTCATAAGTAATGTTGAAAATAAGCTATCAGATGAGACTTGCAGGTGATATCTTTCAGCTTTTTGTACACTATTCCAATTCAGAGTTACAATAAGAGGAATATATCGTGAATTTTTCGACGGATATTTAAGAATAGGCGCATCCGGGACTGACTGCTGAAATGTAGAGAACTTCCAAACATCGGACCATGGAGTTAAATCTCCAAATAAAGGTTTTGCAGCCACCCGCCAGAAAAATGTCTTTTGAATTTCCAGTCCAGCCACAATAAGATCGGCATTATAAATGCCCGTAATATTTTTAATTATCTTTGTAAATTCTTTGTCTTCTGATATCTGCAGAACGTAAACTGCATCCGGATTTCTGAAAGCTGTCCATTCAAAATGGATGGATGAAGAATTGTCTATCTGTTCATTTTCCGGATAGATCAGTTTTGGTCTTGCCCCACTTACTGTTATTTTAGAATCCGGGATCTGGAGAAGATTTTTCTCATCACATTCCCCCACCTCATCATATGCATCAATGTTTATTCCTGCACTATACTGCCCATCAAATATATCAGGTATCTTAATATTGTTAACGTGGCTGGTTATTGATTGTCCGGGATATGTAAAATTAACTATTGCATCTGCTACGGGGATCAGGTTATTGAACTGGTCAATTAAGCAAAGCTGGTTAGAATGTTTTAAGGCTATGCCACTTCCGGCATTTTTTTCAGTAATAGAAATATACAGATCTGATCCGACTGCCCAGGTATCCCCCCCCGATAACTCCAGACTAACCGGGACCAGATCTGCTAATCTATCATTTATTTTAATGGAGCCAATAATAAATGTATTATTCTCATCCGATTCATTAACATTATTATTAATATCAACCACACAGATCAGGTTATATTTTCCTGTATCAATCTGGCTAACAGAATAAGAGACTTTCCCCCAAAGAAATGAGAACGGTTCGATTTTTCCCATTAAGACCGGCTCACCAATTTTAATATCTGTCTTATCGACCAGATAATCTTTTGACAGATAAAGCTGTGAGCTATGCTCTGCTGTACTTTGAATGCCGTTATTAAACTCACAGAACGAGATCTCAGTTGAGCAGCCCCATCCCCATTGTGAACTATACTCCCATCCTGCAAGTATCAGATCCTCCTGCAGTGCTGAAGAATTCCTTAATGAGGATACATCTTTTATATACTTTATATGATTTCTACTTTTCCCATTTTGAATTAAATTACCGTTTAAATTGTTTTGGGCCAGCATTAGATCGCGGCCCAGCAAGCAAAAACAGAATATGAGTAATAGATATTTCCCGGCCATATATCTCTGCAATTAAAATCTGTTAGATAAAAACATCTCTAAAATGAATGATTCTTTAAGCGAGCAACTTCTGCAACAAAATTTAGATTATCAGTAATAAAAGAAAAGTTAAATTTGGACACTTTATAATTTAATCTTGATAAGCGCGAATTTTTAGGATTAAGTGGTCAGTTTTCCAGATAATTGGGAAATAATAAGCCATATCTTAATCGAAGCGGTCCTCAAAGAGCATGAACACAGGGTTCTTTGCCAGGTGTGTTATCTGCGGATAAAACTGAGGGACAATCACCATAAAGGCCGCATCCTGGACAATCATTCCCGTATATCTGTGATCCGGATGGTAATCAATAGAAGAAATGGTAATTTATTTTTCCCTAAAGAAATTTTTTTTAAATCCGATAATAAAGTATCAATTTAGTATCTTAGTACAGAAGCTTTTGCTTTTTTTCGAGTTCTTTGAAAATGTCTTTAATAAAAGGTTCTATTATTAATTCCAGACAACGTTTAATCCGGTATTTCTTCTCATATCGTCATTACAAATCTGCTAAAGGTTGGGGAATAATCAATATATCTTTGATCTGTGATCCGATGATAATTTTTATTAAGAAAGTTTTTTAATAATTATGATTATTTGGAGCTTTGTAAAACAAACTCTGATTCTTAATTAGTATCAGAATAAATTCTAATAACATCCTTCCATTTATCTTTTTCATTTAATTGTCCAATCAAAAAGTCATATCTATTATTTTTCCCATTGTTCAATTATCAATGCATAGGAAAAATTACCATGTGCAGGAATTTCCGGTTAAAATTCTCTTTTCTGGAAGTATTAAACTAATTCAATATATATTTCGTAGGGGATTTTATGTCATCAAAAAAACTGTACTTCTTTATTTACGCTGTTACAAGTGCAGCTATAATCGGTTTGTGTACTGAAAGCTACTCGCT
>JAUZPB010000118.1 GCA_030706145.1 Bacteroidota bacterium | reverse complement strand
GCTCTTGACGGTGCGGCTTTTCGCGATATGATAAGTATTGCTAAAAGAAGGTATCCACTAGTTGAGCTTGTAATTGCCCCAAGCAAGGTTCAGGGAGAAGGGGCAGCAAAGTCTATTGCCGAGAATATTGAGCTATTGAATCAAAAAGATGACATTGACGTTATTATTGTCGGGCGGGGCGGAGGGTCCCTTGAGGACTTATGGGCTTTTAATGAAGAGATCGTAGCAAGGGCTATTTTTTCCTCCAGGATACCAATTATAAGTGCTGTTGGGCATGAAATAGATTTTACAATTTCAGATTTTGTTGCCGATTTGCGTGCTCCTACACCTTCGGCAGCAATGGAAGTGGCAACTCCCATAAAAGATGATTTTTTTACATACATTGAAGATTTTCTCTCTAAATCAACCGAGAATATTTCTTATATTTTAGACCAGAAAAAAGAAAGAATTTCCAGCGCCATTAATTCTTATGGATTCAGGGTTCCGCAGGATATGATAAGAATAAGGATGCAGCAGACCGATAATATTCTCTTCAGAATTGAACAAAAAATGGATAAAAAGTTGTCTGCCTTTAGCAATAAGCTTTCTGTCTTATCCAAGAGCCTTGAAGGCAATGACATTCAGAGGATATTGAAAAAGGGCTTTGTCTTGGTCAAACAAGATTCTAAATTTGTAAAGCGAGCCGATGAGTTTATTAAGGATAAACCTGCAAGCCTAAGGTTCTTTGATAATGAAATAAGTATTAATAATAAAAAAGATGAGTAAAAGGTAAAATGAGCAAGAAGAAAAACGGAAACTCATTCGAGGATTCTCTCGCAAGGCTTGAAGAGATATCCCAACTACTGGACAGCCAGGAAATTGGACTCGATGAGGCTATCTGTCTGTACGAGGAAGGCATAGAACTTTCAAAGTATTGTTATGAAAAATTAAAGCAAGCGGAATTAAAAGTTACTACTCTACGTAAGAACCTTGAAGGTGAGATAGAGGAAGAAAATACCTTCGAAGATTAAATTTTTAAGCAGGTCAATAAAATGAACGAAGAAGCTAAGTACGAGATACTTAATAAAATAAATTCACCGGCAGATATACGCCAGCTTAGTACTCATGAACTAAAGATCCTCTGTCAGGATGTTAGAGATTACCTTGTAGATGTCGTTTCAAAGGTAGGCGGCCATTTTGGCGGAGGACTAGGCGCTGTGGAAATTACAGTTGCTCTGCATAAGGTCTTTAACACACCAAATGATCTTATTGTTTTTGATACTGGCCATCAGGCCTACCCGCATAAGGTTCTTACTGGAAGAAAAGAAGCTCTCCAGAGCATAAGGCAGCTTCATGGCATAAGCGGATTTCTTAAAAGAAGTGAAAGTGAGTATGATGCCTTTGGAGCAGGGCACGCTTCTACCTCCATTTCAGCAGCTTTGGGTATGGCAAAGGCCAGGGATCTGACCGGAACAAATAAAAAAGCTGTTGCTATTATTGGCGATGGCGCCATGACTGGTGGTATGGCCTATGAAGCTATGAATAATGCAGGCGTACTTAAATCAGATCTGATCGTTGTCTTTAACGACAATAACATGTCAATTTCTCCTAATGTTTGGCAATTCTCAAACTATTTTACCGAAATGATCACTCATCCTGATTATAACAGGCTAAAGGCTCACGTATGGGATCTGACGGGAAAATTAGATCAGTTTGGTGACAGAATAAGAAAACTTGCCGTTCGGCTTGAAACCGGCATTAAGGCAATTGTTACCCCTGGAATGCTTTTCGAAGCTTTGGGCTTCAGGTATTTCGGCCCTGTAAATGGACACAATATAGTGCAGCTAATGAGGATATTCGAACAGGTAAAGGGAATGAAAGGCCCAATACTTGTCCATGTAATTACGCAGAAAGGGAAGGGATATGAACCTGCCGAAAAGGACTTTCAGAGACTTCATGCCTCAACTCCTTTTGACAAACTTACCGGGCAAGCTTATAAAAAAGCAGGGGCAAACGTATCCTACACAAAGATCTTTGGCGAGGCTCTGGTTGAAGTAGTAAAGGAAAATCCAAGGGTTGTCGGTGTTACTGCTGCTATGGGCGATGGGACAGGTCTTAATATACTTCAAAAGCAGATACCAAAGAATTATTTTGATGTTGGTATTGCTGAAGAGCATGCTGTTACTTTTGCAGCTGGAATGGCTACGCAGGGAATAACACCTGTGGTTGCGATTTATTCGACTTTTATTCAAAGGGCATTTGACCAGATAATCCATGATGTTGCTCTCCAGAACCTGCACGTTGTATTTGTTCTGGACAGGGCAGGCTTAGTTGGCGCAGATGGACCGACACATCACGGGGCATTCGACCTTTCATTTTTAAGGCTGATACCGAACATGGTTATTATGGCGCCAAAGGATGAAGCTGAACTTAGAAACATGCTCTATAGCGCCGTTAATCTGTATAAAGATGGCCCGGTTGCGATTCGCTATCCACGCGGAAATGCTTTGGGAGTAAAATTAAAACCTGGCTTTGAACCTCTTCAGCTTGGAAAGTCAGAAGTGCTCCTTGAAGGAACAGATGTGGCTTTACTTGCTATTGGATCAATGGTCAGCTATTCTGTTAAAGCAGCTGAAAAATTAAAAGAGCGGGGAATAAGTGCACATGTAGTAAATATGCGCTTTGTAAAACCCCTCGATTATGAAATGCTCGATAAGATTGCTTCTAAGTTTAATAAAATTGTGACCTTAGAGGAAAACTCTCTTATGGGCGGCTTTGGCAGTGCTATAGCAGAGTATTTCTCTGACAAAGGCTATAAGAACGATATTCTTAGGAAAGGTCTGCCAGACCAGTTTGTTGAACATGGAACTCAACCTGAACTTCATAAGATCCTGGAAATTGATCCTGATGGTATAGTAAATAGTGTAAAAGAGTTCCTTAGGCAGCAGCTCCAAAATAAATTTGTAGTTGCCTGAGATAGAGAAAGATAAAAACTAATATATTTATTTTATGAATCCCAGAATACTTCTAGTCGATGATGAGCCGGATATTGTGGAATTTCTTCAATATAACCTCGAGCAGGAGGGTTTTGATGTTATTACCGCTTTTAATGGGGAAGATGCCTTAAGAAAAGTTAAGACTGAACCTGATCTTATCATTTTGGATGTAATGATGCCCAAAATGGATGGCTTTGAGGTCTGCAGAAGGATAAGGGAAGATAAATCAAGGGTTCATATACCAGTAATTTTCCTTACAGCAAGATCAGGCGAGCAAGATGAAATAAAAGGTCTTGAACTTGGAGCAGATGACTTTGTTGGAAAGCCCATTTCCCCAAAGAAGCTTGTTGCCCGTGTAAAGGCGAACCTTAGAAAACTTGAAACTATTTTACCTGAGGATAAAAATAATTCTCAAAAGTTTTCAATTGGTCCGCTTGAGATAGACCGCGGAAAATATGAGATAATGATTGATGGGCAGATAGTCATTTTCCCAAGGAAAGAGTTTGAAATATTGTACTTCCTGGCCTCCCAGCCAGGAAAGGTCTTCAGCCGCGAGATAATTCTAAAAGAGATATGGGGCATGGATATCTTTGTGGTTGAAAGAACAGTAGATGTGCATGTAAGAAAGATCAGGGAAAAATTAGATGCCTATGCTGATCTGATAGAAACAATTAAGGGAGTTGGCTACCGCTTCAGAGTCCAGGAATAAAATGTTCGGAAATTGACCTTCAGAAATTAACCTTCAGGAAAAATCTACCTTCTAGATTCCTTCTTCTTCTAATTTTGTTCTCTAAATTAATTTCCTCTTTAACTTAATTTTCTCCCTCAATACTCTTATTTCCTCTTCCAATTAAACAAATAATTGTATATTATTTTTGAAAGCATAACAAGATTTTGTTTAAATTTAAACTTCCGATTATTTAATTCTCCTAATGGCGAGGAAACGAAATGTCAAAGTTAACCCAGTCTGATATATGGAAAAGACTAAAGGAGCATCAGCTTGCTGTTTCCAGAAAAAACATGCGGACTATGTTCGAAGAAGATCCAGACAGATTTAATAAATTCTCTCTTAAGTTCAATGATATTTTACTGGATTATTCAAAGAACAGGATCACAGAAGAGACTATGGAGCTTCTTCTTCAGCTTACAAGTGAATCAGAGCTTAAAGGCTGGATAGAGAAAATGTTTAGCGGCGAAAAGATAAACGTGACAGAAAACAGAGCTGTACTTCATACTGCACTTCGCAACCGCTCCAATAGAGCCATTTTTGTCGATGGGAAGGATGTCATGCCCGAGGTTAATGCTGTCTTAAAGCATATGAGGCAGTTCAGCGAAGATATTAGAAATGGAAAGTGGAAAGGATATACTGGGAAAAACATAACAGACGTGGTAAATATTGGCATTGGGGGCTCTGATCTTGGCCCTGTTATGGTAACAGAAGCCTTAAAGCCATATGGAAAGCCGGGACTTAACGTGCACTTTGTATCAAATGTCGATGGGACGGACATTTCTGAAGTCTTAAAAAAGGTTAATCCAGAGACTGTATTGTTTCTGATAGCCTCAAAGACCTTTACAACCCAGGAAACAATAGCAAATGCAAATACTGCAAAGGAATGGTTCTTAAAGGCAGCAAAGGATAAGTCAGAGGTTGCTAAGCATTTTGCGGCACTTTCAACAAATGAAAAAGAAGTTTCAAAGTTTGGTATAGACACAAAGAACATGTTCGAGTTCTGGGATTGGGTTGGGGGCAGGTATTCACTCTGGTCTGCAATAGGACTTTCAATTGCGATCTATATAGGGATGGATAATTTTGAAGATCTCTTAAAGGGTGCTTTTGAAATGGATGAGCATTTCAGAAGTGAGAGTTTTGAAAGAAATATGCCTGTAATTCTTGCACTCCTTGGTATCTGGTATAATAACTTCTGGGATGCACAGAGTTATGCCATTTTGCCCTATGACCAGTATATGCACCGTTTCCCGGCCTATTTTCAGCAGGGAGATATGGAAAGTAATGGAAAAAGCGTTGCCAGAGATGGCAGCCATGTAGATTACTCAACCGGACCTGTGGTCTGGGGAGAGCCTGGTACAAACGGTCAGCATGCTTTTTATCAGCTTATTCATCAGGGTACTAAACTTGTGCCATGTGATTTCATTGCTCCTATAGAGACTCATAACCCTGTTGGCGAGCATCATAAACTGCTTTTGTCGAATTTCTTTGCCCAGACGGAAGCCCTCATGAAGGGTAAAAACGAAAAGGAAGTAAGATCAGAGCTCGAAAAGAGCGGATTAAGTGAAACAGAGATACAAAAACTTCTGCCGCACAAGATTTTTGAAGGCAACAGGCCGAGTAATTCCATTTTGGTAAAAAAAATTACGCCAAGAAATCTTGGAAGCCTTATTGCACTCTATGAACACAAAATATTTGTCCAGGGAATAATCTGGAATATAAATTCCTTTGATCAGTGGGGAGTAGAGCTTGGAAAACAGCTCGCTAAGGCAATTTTGCCTGAGCTGGAGGAAGGCAAAAAGGTTAAAAGTCATGATAGTTCTACTAATGGACTTATAAACTACTATAAGGAAAACCGTTAGCATAAAGAGAAAAGTCCTTTGCTGGACAATAATTTACAAATTTAATTGACTAATAAGTAAGGTTTTTATATATTTGATATTCTAAAAAAGCTTTACGGGAGGATTCTAAATGTTTGCTGTTGTTGATATAGCAGGACAACAATTCAAGGTGACCGAAAAAAACAAGTACTATGTCCCAAGATTGAAAGCTGAACCAGATTCAGAAATTACTTTTGATAATGTATTATTGTTCTCTAATGATGAAGGAACCAAGGTTGGTGCTCCGTTTCTCAGCAATTTCAAGATACAGGCAAAGGTAATTGAACACGTTAAAGATGACAAAGTTTTGGTCTTCAAGAAGAAAAGAAGAAAAGGCTATCAAGTGTTGAATGGCCATAGACAGTATTTAAGTAAAATTGAAATAACAAAGATAGGCTAATACCGGAGGTAATTCATGGCTCATAAAAAAGGGCAAGGTTCATCAAGAAACGGTAGAGATAGTAATGCTCAAAGATTGGGCGTGAAAAGATTCGGTGGTGAATTAGTTTCTGCCGGTTCAATCATTGTTAGACAAAGAGGAACAAAAATCCATCCTGGCACAAACGTTAAAATAGGCAGTGATGATACTTTGTATGCTACAGTTGAAGGTCATATTAAGTTTGAAGTAAAACGTGGCGACAGAAAATACGTTAGCGTATACAAAGCTGAATAAATTTTATTCTAATTTCCACCGCTTTTTCTAAAAGCGGTGGAATGTTCCTTCTTCCTGCAAACTCTTTCATTATCTTTTATAATATTCCCCAAGAATTTATACTTATCAAGCTCTATAAAGATTAAGAATCTCTTCTAAAAGAATGTTGACTTTTCTCTTAGATTCTCTCTAATTTCTCTTTTTCTACATGAAGAAAAATGCTTGCCTTCGTTTTGAAGTGCTGCTGTAAATATTAGACCGTTGTAATTTAAGAAGGGGAAAGGTAAATGCTTGAAGAAGAAGGCTTTATATTAATGCAGAGAGCAAAATATGACCTTTCTGCTCTCTGCTAATTTAATTGTATGTTATGCTAAATCAGCAAAAAGTATTTCTTTTTTCCCAATTTAGCGCACACTTTCAAAAGACCCAAGGCTATTTTCCTTAGAGTCCAAGACGATTCATATCATCGACAAGTGATTTAACTGCGTTAACAGAATTGTCGAAAGCTGCCTTTTCTTCTTCGCAGAGTGTAAGTTCAATAACTTTTTCAACTCCGTTTTCTCCGAGTACAGCAGGAACGCCTACATAAAATCCATTAACTCCAAATTCTCCGTTAAGATAAGCACAGACAGGAAGTAAACGTTTCTGGTCAAAAAGTACTGCTTCTGCCATCATAATTGCTGCTGAAGCAGGGGAGTAAAATGCTGAGCCTGTCTTAAGAAGGTTAACAACCTCACCGCCAGCCATTTTGGTTCTCTGAACCATAGCATCCATTACTTCCTTTGCTTTCTTTGCATCATTATATTTGCGTTCAAGCATTTCCTGAACAGGGACACCATTTACATTGGCATAACGGACTAGAGGTACCATTGTATCACCATGTCCACCTAAAACCATTGCGTTAATATCTCTGACAGATACTCCAAGCTCCATTGCAATAAATGTTGAAAATCTTGAAGAATCAAGTACTCCAGCCTGTCCAATAACTCTGTTTGCAGGGAAACCAGTAACTTTCTGGAAAAGTGTAACCATTGCATCTAATGGATTTGAAATAATGATTGCAATTGCATTTGGAGCGTAAGTCTTTACTCCTTCAGCAACTGACTTCATAATCTTTGCATTAGTTACAAGCAGGTCATCCCTGCTCATTCCGGGCTTTCTTGGCAAGCCTGCTGTTATAATTACAAGGTCACTTCCTGCGATATCTTTATAGTCATTTGTACCTGTTACACTTACATTCATATCATCTATGCGTGAAGCTTCAATGATATCAAGTGTTTTACCCTGAGGCAAATTTTCAACTATATCAAATAATACCACGTCTCCAAGCTGTCTCTGAGCTATTAGTTGTGTAAGTACGCCACCTATTTGTCCGCCACCGATGAGTGCAATTTTTTTTCTAGGCATAGTTTCATGCTCCTTTTTTTTATTTACGTTGTTCAGAATTAAGAAATTTAGGTGATCTGTGTTTCATGAATATATAAAGAAAAAAGGCTGTTTTCAACCTTCTTAATAGCTCTTAAACAGGGGCTTTAACTCAATAAAATGCCCGGATAAACCTTTTGTTTTATTCGGGCAAAGAATCAAAGTCCTTTTTATATCCAGAAATTAAGATCAGTTTACCTTAAATTAATTATCAATACTAGCTCGGTGCCATCTTCATGGAAAATATACTGCATATCATCAATACATGTACGCATTATATACAGGCCCCTGCCGCTATCCTTAAAGATATTCTCAGGAGAAGTAGGGTCCGGTATCCTCTCCGGATCAAATCCTTCACCTTCATCCTTTATGGAAATGCTCAGCGTCTTTTCATCTATATCAACCGAGATCCTGACTTTTTTATTTATATCCGACCTATTACCATGCAACATTGCATTTGAAATAGCCTCATTGACCGAAAGAAGGAGATTGTTAATCCTGCTTTTATCAAGATTTATCTCTAAGGAAATATTCTCTAGAAATTCTTCTACTTCTGGCAGAAGATTAGGATCACTAAAGATCTCTAATTGATATGTTTTTTTAGGCAATTTATCACCTCGCTAATAAGATAGGGCAAAAATAACAAAAAAAATTGATTATACAATCTACATTCCCCAACTAACCTGAACATTAAGATTAGCAACCTCTCTTCTGAAGTTCTGTTCAGTTTTTATGAACTCATACCACCCCAGAAATTTCACTATTAGACGATTGGTTGTCAAAAAAGTAATATCAGCCACTGGACCCAAACTCCTGTAGCTTGACTCAAGGTTGCGTTCCTGATTGTTGTAGGAGAATGTCTTTAACATTAAATATCTTATACCCGTGCCTAAGGTCAGACTTCCGGCTATAAAGTTCAGTTTTGGTTCAGCATAGTATTCATTCTGATACCTAACAGGTTTACCTGAAAATCTTGACCAGTTAAAATCGCCTTGTTCTGAATATTTTAAGTACCCCGAAAGTGAAAAGAATGTCCGCCTTGTAAGTTTTATTGAAGATGAATCCTGAAATGTCATCTGCCTGAATGAGTAGCTTTTATAGCTAGGGGCCAGATCTTCAAAATCATATACCGTATAATTAGCCGAGACTTCGAATAAATTCCTCGATGAGATAAAGCCATTATGTATATTTCCACCTGAACCAAGCTTAAGAAATCTTGTTATATTATTGTTTGAGCTTCTCTGAGAGAAAATGTAAACAATATGATTTATACTCCCTTCAAGGTTAACAAAAGCTTCAAAAGACGAGCTCAGATTTCTGATATAATAAAGCCTGAAGATCGATAAAAGCTCATCTCTGTCATCAAAATTATCCTTACTTGGCGTGTCATATCTAAGCTTATTCTGCAGAAGACTTATAAACAGGTTATCTGCCTCTGAAAACTTAAGATTTGCAGTTAATGCTATCATTATTTTTTCAGCTTTATTGTTTTTCTGCGCTTCCTGATTCTTTCTTTCCTCAAAAGCATTTATCCTTTCTTCTCTCATAAATATGTTAGATTCTTCAAATTGTTTAGGGGAGTGCTTTTCATCTCTTTCTGAATAATTTATGCGAATCTGACCATTTAAGGCATGTGAAATGTAATTTGCAGAGCTTTCAAACTCTAGCTTGAACTCCTCAACCTTTGCATCGAAAACCGATGGACTAATATCTGATAAAACTCTGTAGCGCGTATCGCGGTCAATGATCCTCCATGAGGACCTGCCATTTAACTCAAGTGACAGGCCTTCTGTTACTTCGGGCAATATGAAACGGTCTTCAAGATAGTAACTTGTTTCAATTCTTGACTGAATATTGTCCCTTATATTATAAGTCTGTGCTACAACTGAGTCGGCCGTGTAATAAAAGTCTTTTCTGTTTTGAAGGAAATAGCCATTTAGAAAATTTTTGGAATCTCCTGTTGAAACATCATTTGCTATGTTTAATGTCAAAAGCCTTAGCGTGTTTTTTCTTGGACTAATATCTTCATTTAGAAATTTCAAGGCAGAGGATACCGAAAAGTCGGGGAATGTTAGATTATTAGCTAAGCTCTCAAAACCATAGATCATTCCATGATCTTTCTCACCGATCTGAACATTATTGCTATAACCCGCAAAAGGCACGGCATAAATATTACTAAGCGGGTTATATTTCACATAAAGTGAAGCGTTGCTGTTTGATGCTTGGTTTAGCGCAATTTTTCTATCATCAGAGAGTATATCATTGTTTGCAAGCATTCCCAGTTTTATATTTTTCCCAAGATTATATTCGGTAATAAGTGAAAAGAAATGTTCATCTTTAATATTCTGGGGTAAGGCTCTAATAAGTGTGGAATTATAGTTTTCATTTAACCCAATGAAAACATCTCCCAGGTTCTGCGCGAAATTCAATATTGTATAAAGATTATATGTATTTAGCTGTTTATCCAGTCTTGTTAATAGATTATTCTTATTCCATGAGGATATGGAAAAATTCAGACTATCACGATTAGTCTGAGCCTGCAGCAGCGAATTTGACAGGCAAAATAAAACTACCAAATAAAATTGAAGTCTTTTCAATATTGAGGTTTAATTGTAAAATTAAATAAATTACTAATGCTGTTTGGCTCCGGATTATCAGGCGAGAAGGTAATTATCCGCCAGTAATAAGTTGTACCTGCTGAAATACCGGAAGCATCGAACTTTACAGAAATTGTATCGCTGCCAGAAGCATTGCCTGCATTAAAATCCTTTGACCAGATCTCTCCAAATAAAGGGTTTGTCTGAAGGATTATCCTGTAGTTTGCAGCATGCTTTATCGCTTTAATTTTGAACTCATCGAAGAAATCTACAGTTGCGTTATCTGCCGGGAAAACCGGAGAAGCCTTATCAAAGATCATATCAGAGACAATACTGCTTTGTTCACTTGTCTTTCCGCCTTTGTCAACTGCCTTAATCCTGTAATAATATGTTTTACTTAACTGCAGATTTTTTCTGTCAGTAAAGTAATAAGTGGAACTGAAACCTGCAAAACTATTTGTATCGGCATTAAAATCAGGCCTCTCGCTTCTGTAAATGTTATATCCAGCAATATCTCCCTCTGGATTTATTCTCCATTTTAGAAAGACTAATGGGCCCTCACCTTCCCAGTTCCGGGCATTTATTTCCAGTTCACTTGGAGTAATAGGAGCATAAATGTTGACCGGTTTTGCAATAAGCCAGTTACCCTTTACGCTCTCGACATTCTGATCGTTTAAGGCAGATATTCTGTAATAGTAAACAGTCCCATAATCAAGTGAGTCCTCAATAAAGTAACTGCTTGTAGTAAAGCTTCTTAACTGCAGGTGCATTGTATCATTAACGCTTCTATAGACGTTATAGCCTTTAATATTCACTTCATCTACTGGGGTCCAGTCAATCTCCACACTACCGTCACCAGCCCATACTATTGCGGCATCCTGCGGAACTACGGGTGGAAGGGAATCCCCAGTATCGTTTATATTCACAGCCCTCTCACAGCCAATAAAGGCACTAAAAAGAAAGGCTGTAAAGAAAAGAGGCCATAAAGACTTTACATTTCTAGAGACAAAATACATTCCCTTTTTCCGGAATAACTATATCTTCAAATCCTAAAGATTTTAATCTATTGGATAGCTTTTCCTGCTGGTCCTGGTCGCCATGTACCAGGAAAATCTTCTGCATGCGGCTTTTATCAAATTGATCACAGTAACTTATTAGTTCATTCGAATCAGCGTGAGCACTTAAGGAGTTCATTACAATTACCTCGGCCTTGAGCTCATATTGATCGCCGAAAATCTTTACCACTGGTTCTCTTTCAACTATCTTTCTGCCTAAAGTGTTCTCAGCTGAATACCCTACAATTAAAATAATATTATTCTCATTTTCAATGTTATTTGCCAGATGGTGCAGTATCCTTCCGGCCTCAGCCATTCCTGAACTTGCCAGTATCATGCATGGCCCTTCAATGCTGTTTAGTCTTTTGGATTCTTCTACATCCTTTATGTATGTAAGCTTACTAAAGCCAAAAGGATCTTTGTGATGCAATATAAACTGAGAGATCTCATTGTCAAAACATTCGGTATGAAGACGGAATATGTCGGTCGCATTTACAGAGAGGGGACTATCGACGTAGATCGGGATCCTTTGGGCAAGATTTTTTTCAAAAACATTATTAAGCCAATAAACTATCTCCTGCGTTCTGCCTACGCTAAAGGATGGGACTATTATCTTAGCCTTTCTTTTTATTGCTTTAGTAATGACATCGGCTAGCTTTTGTTCTGTATTTTCAGCATTATCATGAAACCTGCCTCCATAGGTCGACTCGCAGATAAGGAAATCACAATCAGGTATTTTCTCCGGATCCTTTAGTATAGGCATATTTGGCCTTCCAAGGTCTCCTGAAAATCCAAGACTAACAAGCCTTCCTTTTTCATTAATTAAAAGCGAGACAACTGCTGATCCAAGAATATGCCCGGCATCAAAGAACGTTACTCTTATATCATCTGTTAATTCAACTTCCTGATGGTAGTTTATGCCAACAAACTGTTCCATTGTCTGCTCAACATCTTTCAAAGTGTAAAGAGGAGTAAAGGGATTCTGCCCATTTTTTTTCCTTTTCTTATTGACAAACTCAATATCCTTTTCCTGAATATAGGCGCTGTCTTTAAGCATTACTGAGCATAGGTCCCTTGTGGCAAATGTAGAATAAATGTTTCCCTTAAAGCCACGCTTTACAAGGTTTGGAAGATTACCTGCGTGATCAATATGAGCATGTGAAAGTATGACAAAATCAATCTCTGCAGGATCAAAATCCTCAAAGTTCTTATTTATTTCATAAGCTAACTTTCTTTTACCCTGATACATCCCGCAATCTAGAAGAAAAGTTGTACCGTTTACCTTTACAAGGTGCATTGAGCCTGTTACTGTTCTGGCTGCACCGATGAATTTCAGTTCCATGATCTTCTTTCCGCATTAAGTTTTGTATTGTATGTTCTCTACAATGGTTTGATTGAGAGCTTCCGGCAAATATACACAAAAGATAGTAGAAACGTTTCTGCTTATTTTGCAAAATTATCTCTATGAAAATTATCGTATTATACCATCAATTCTTAAACAGTTTTTATTAAACAGTTTTGCTGGAATCTTTGGAAAATTTATTGAATGATTTAGTTGTGTCCGCTTTTTTATGCTTTTTATATTTGGGACCAATTAAATAATTTTATTGCCCCTGAATAATTTATTTGACTGAAATTGATTTGAAATATTTTTAGGGCTATCTTGTTAAGGAAAGTATTTCATAAGCCCGCGAATATAGTTTTGAGGTAAAAGATGGACACTATTAAGAATGAATTAGACAACAAAATGGAAAAGAAAAAAAAGCCTGTATTGCAGATACTTGGATTTTTGGGCATAGGCATTCTGCTGGCGGCAAACTTATTTTTTATGCATAATGGAGCAATAAGTAAATCAAAGGAGGATTTTCCTCAACACTACCAGATCATTTCGCCAGAGATACCGGAAAACCTTGACTTCTGTGGTGAAAAAGTGCCTATTGATAACTTCTATGTAAAGGAAAGAATTGACAGGGAGCTTATTGTTAACACTTATTATCACTCGGCTACTCTTCTTGCCTTAAAGAGAGCAAATAGATGGTTTCCCGTGATTGAACCCATTCTAAAAAAATATGACATACCCGATGACTTTAAGTATCTGTCTGTTATTGAAAGCAACCTTGAAAATGTCATTTCTCCGGCTAATGCCGTTGGATTCTGGCAGTTTACTGAGGCTGCAGGTATGAAGTAT
>JAUZPB010000117.1 GCA_030706145.1 Bacteroidota bacterium | reverse complement strand
CCAAGATATCCGCCGATACCACTTCCGAAAACGCCATAAAGAAATGCATAGCCAAGATAAACTGCCTTTTTATCCTCTGGTGCAATTAAACCTACATAACTTAGAAATTTCGGGTGTGCTGTCATCTCTCCAAGAGAAAATATTATCATTCCAGACAGAAAGAACCATGGGCTGTTTGATAGAGCAAGAATTCCCATTCCTATTGTTCCAAGCCCAATGCCAGTTATCATTGTCGGAAGTGCTTTTGTGTTCTTTACTATTTTTGAAACCAGTATCTGTAGAAGAATAATTGTTCCTGCATTAATTACAGTAACATGCTCTGCGTCAAATTTCCAGTTTGGACTAGAGACAAATATAGATAAAAGGGAATTAACCATATTATTTACAGGAGACATATCAACATGATCCTTAAGGTAATATAAAACAGTATCAAACTGCTGGAAATAGAGTATCCAGAAACCCGAATAAATTATGATCATAAGTATAAAGCGGAAATCCTTTATTACAAGCACAGCTCCTTTTAAGATCTCAAATATGCTTTTTGAACTCTTCGGTCTATCCGGCTCTTTAAAAGAAAAAATGTTAAGCAGCAAAAGCCATCCAGTACCTATAGCCGCCATAATAAAAATGTAGCTATAGGAAAATCCTTTCAGGTAGGGAACAAGTATAAGCGGAAATAGAAAAGCGCCAAGATTTATAGACCAATAATAAATCCCGAATCCAAGTGTTGAATTGCTTTCTGTTGTACTCCTTGCAATTGTACCTGAGATAATAGGCTTAAATGTCCCAGCCCCAAGTACCATAAAAATTAGACTCAAAAAGACCATAGAGTAAGATGTTGAAAGACTCGTAAAAAAGTAGCCAAGGCTCATTACAAGGAAGGCAAACATAAGTGTTTTTCTATAGCCGAACCTGTCTGCAATAGCACCAGCAATTATTGGCAGCAAATACAGCATAGGTTGGATTGTACTTTTAATGACGCCCACGCTTTCCTTTGAAAACCCAAGTCCGCCCCTTGCAACATCTGTAACAAGGTAAACCGAAAGGATAGACATTACACCATAATAGGAACCTCGCTCAAAAAACTCCATAATTACTACAATCCAATAATTTAGAGGAAAGGACTTTAAGGTTCCTGATCTTTCTGCTGTTTTGGTTTCCATAAAATAATGCCCGCATCTTAATAGTTTAAGTTTAATTTTTAGCCCGAAAATAAGTAAAACTGATGGGAAAAAGAAGGTTAAATTTTCAAAGAATTTAATGCATATATGATATTTCATTTTCGCAAAATAAATTACTATTTTGGAATGTTAATATTGGAAGTTATAAGATTTATACAGAGGTAAGTGCTGAATACAGAGACATATCCGGTTGTTCTAGCCGAAAAAGACACTTATAATACTATAGGTAAAAAGAGACAATTTGCATTTTTACCTCCCGCTGTTGAATTCTATTCGAAACTGATTAGAATCGTGATCAATTCCGGAAATCTGGCTAAACAGGGGAAATATGGGCCTGTTGAATGGGTTAAGTCCAGCCTGGATATATTAAATGCCCTAGAGAGTGTCGGTGTTCATTTTGAAATAAGCGGAATGAGTCACCTTACCTCATTTGAAGGGCCTGCGGTTTTTGTATCAAACCACATGAGCACACTTGAGACTGTAATACTGCCGTCAATAATTCAGCCCAGAAAAGAAGTTACATTTGTTGTAAAAAAAGAGCTGTTGGATTATCCTTATTTTAGAAATGTTTTGAAAGCCAGAAACCCTATTGTTGTCGGACGCGCAAATCCAAGGGAAGATCTGGTACATGTTTTAGAAGAAGGAGCAAAATACTTAGGATCTGGCAGGTCAATTATAATTTTCCCGCAAAAAACAAGAAGTAATATTTTTAATCCTGAATCTTTTAACACATTAGGTGTTAAACTGGCAAAAAAATCAGATTGTTATGTCGTCCCTGTTGCATTGGTTACAGATGCCTGGGGTAATGGTAAAAAGATTAAGGACTTTGGAGAAATAAATATAAAGAAAACAGTGCATATCAGCCTTGGAGAGCCTTTTAAGGTCGAAGGCAGTGGCAGCAGCGAGCATAATAAGATACTTGAATTTATAAGCGCAAAACTTAAACAGTGGAACAGAGCTGACTGCATAGAAGATACTTCTTCAGAGAAAAATGAGCGTTTTTAAGCTTCACTCCATAATTGCATCAGGAAAATTTATTACTTATTTTGGGCAACGAATTTTAACAAACAATATATAAAAGAGAAAAGATGGAAGTAATAAAGCCACCAAAATTAAACAAAGGTGATTTAATAGGAATAATTTCCCCTGCATCAAGTCCTGATGACCTCACAAGGATTGAAAAAGGAGTAAATTACCTTGAAAGACTTGGTTATCAGGTTGAAGTCGGGAAAAACGTCGGACAGAACTGTGGTTATTTAGCAGGAAAGGATGAACAGAGACTCGAGGATTTGCATTATATGTTTTCCAAACCTGAGATAAAAGCTATCTTGTGTGTAAGAGGAGGATACGGATCACCAAGACTTCTTAACTTAATCGATTATAATCTGATAAAGAAAAATCCCAAAATATTCGTCGGTTATAGCGATATAACAGCTTTACAGATGGCATTCTTAAAGAAAGCCGGCCTTGTAACTTTTGCAGGACCTATGCTTGCAGTTGACTTCTGGAATGAGATTAGCCCATTTACAGAGCAGATGTTCTGGGATGTAATTTCATCAAAGAAGAAATTTGGCAAGGTCACCAACCCCGAAAATGAAAGGTTTTATATACTTAAAAACGGGGAAACTGAAGCACAGGTAATTGGAGGTAATATGGCTTTGATCTGCTCTATAATGGGCACAAACTATATGCCTTCATTTAAGGATACTATCCTTATGCTCGAAGAAATTGGTGAGGCTCCTTACAGAGTTGACAGAATGTTTAACCAACTAAAACTTGCAGGCGCTCTTGACCAGATAAAAGGCATTATTCTTGGCCGTTTTGTAGATTGTTATGAGTCTGATGAATATAAAAAGACCTTAACACTTAACGAAGTAATTGATGATTATATGGGAAAACTGGAAATCCCTGTCGTTTATAACTTTAAACACGGTCATGTTAAGGACAATATTACAGTTGCCTTTGGCCTTAATTATAAGATAAATACACAAAAAGGCACTATTGAAATGACTGAAAGCGCAGTTTCATAGTTTGCTAAAAATTCCATCTGGATGAAATTTCTAAGCCCTGTTAAATAATTTAATAGGGCTTTTCATTTTCCCTTCTCTTATTAACAAAAATGTTTCTCATGCCTTAATTACTATTTGAATTGTCTCTTTTTCCTTAATAATTCCCATTTTTTACAATCTTCTTCTCACATTTTGGCCTGGTTATTCCTGAAATTGTCAAAAAAAACATTAAAAAAATTCTCTTTTTTAAGAAATTGGGGCGAAAACAGGCAATTTTTGGAATATTTCAGGATAATGAGGTATGGTATTATAATTGTAGATATAATTCAAAATAATATTCAAAGGGGTAAGTAGTGGAATTTATTGATGAGTCATTGATCTGCTCTTTATTGCAGGATGAAACATTAAAGGACCAATCCCTGCAAAACGAGATTATTGAAAAAGCTAAAGAAGCAAAAGGCCTTTCTCTAAAAGACAGTGCGGCGCTTCTTAATATTTCTTCTGAAGATGTATTAGATAATCTTTTTTCCGCTGCCAGACAAATTAAAGAAAAGATCTATGGCAACAGATTAGTCTTATTTGCTCCCTTGTATATTACTAATGCTTGTGTCAATAACTGCCTTTATTGTGCTTTCAGACAGGACAATAAAGAGCTTATTAGAAAGACACTTACTCTGGATGAGATCAGAGAGGAAATTGAATTCCTGGTTGGACAGGGACATAAAAGAATATTGCTTGTTGCTGGAGAGCATCCGAAAAAATCGAGTATGCAATATCTGGGCGATGCTGTAGAAACTATTTATAAGGTTAAGGTAAACAATGGTAATATACGCCGGGTAAATATTAATTCGGCTCCTTTAAGTATAGATAATTTTAAGGTTTTGAAAAGCTTTGGTATTGGGACTTATCAGTGTTTTCAGGAAACATATCACTATGAGACCTATAAAACCATGCACCCAAGTGGTCCCAAAAGTGATTATGCATGGAGACTTTATGCTATGGACCGCGCTCTTCAGGCTGGAATAGATGATGTTGGCATTGGTTCCTTATTTGGACTTACAGATTATAAGTTTGAAACTTTGGCTATGCTAAGTCATGCTTTTAATCTGGATAAGAATTATGGCATTGGACCTCATACTATTTCTGTTCCAAGAATTGAACCGGCTTTGAATGCACCAGCTGCTAAAAATATACCTTTTGCAATAGATGATAGTTCTTTCAAGAAAATTATTGCAATCCTTAGGCTTGCAGTTCCATATACAGGTATAATACTTTCGACAAGGGAAAAAGCTGAATTCAGGCGCGAATTATTTAATGTGGGCATTTCACAGATAAGCGCAGGAAGCAGAACTTCTCCAGGCTCTTATAAAGAATCAAAAGAGAGCCTGAAAGAGCATGAAATGGAGCAGTTTCAGCTTGGCGATCACAGATCGCTAGATGAGGTTGTAAAAGACTGTTGCAATCTAGGTTATATGCCAAGTTTTTGTACGGCCTGCTACAGGTCGCAAAGAACGGGTGACAGGTTTATGGAACTAGCAAAATCAGGCGATATCGGGAAAATATGTGTACCAAATGCGCTTTCAACCTTTAAGGAATATTTAATTGATTTTGCTTCAGATGGCACTAGCTCTGTTGGTGAAGAATTCCTAAATGAACAGATCTCAAGAGTAAATGGGACTACTAATAGTAAAATTAAAAAGATGATCGAAAGAGTCGAAAACGGAGAAAGGGACGTTTATTTTTAGGTATAGATATGAAGCTTGACGAAATACTTCATAAAACGGATTTAAATAAAGAGGAGATAGTCTATCTTCTTGAGCTTTCTGATTTTAGGAATACAAGAAAGCTTTTCGAGCGTGCTGATGAGGTGCGGAAATTTTATTGTGGTGACGAAGTACACCTGCGCGCTATTGTGGACTTTTCTAATTATTGCGAGAATGACTGCCTTTATTGCGGATTAAGGCGCAGCAATAATAATATACAAAGATATAGAATGAGTCCAGACGAAATTATTGAAACAGCAAAGACTATCTCTAATGTCGGCATTCGCAGTATTGTACTCCAATCAGGCGATGACAAGAATTTTGATGTAGATAAAATAGCTTATATTATTTATTTCATAAAGCAAAATTTTGATATAGCAATTACGTTAAGCCTTGGCGAAAGGGATTTTGAAGAGTACAAGATATGGAAATATGCAGGGGCTGACAGGTATTTGATAAAGCACGAGACTGCAAATGCTAAATTGTACTCTGTTCTCCATGAGAAGCAAAACCTGAAGGAAAGAATTGAACATCTGGAGTTCTTAAAATCGATCGGTTATGAGGTCGGGAGTGGTAACCTTATTGGTTTACCTCAGCAGACAATTGAAGATATAGCTGAGGATCTGCTTTTATGTAAGAAATTAGATATTGATATGGCTTCTTTTAGTCCATTTGTTCCTTCACCTAATACTCCATATAGAAATAAAAATGTAGGAAGTGTTGAACTTACACTTAAGACAATTGCAGTTGGAAGAATACTTTTAAAAAACACACATATACCGGCAACAACGGCCATTGCAACAATTGATTCACTCGGCAGGGAAAAAGCCTTGAGGGTTGGAGCTAATGTTGTTATGCCGGATTTCACACCTAAAAATTACAGGGATAATTATTGCCTATATCCGCATAAACGACTTCTGGTAGATGATCCAATTAATAGTGCTTCTTTTATTCAGCATATAATGAACTCTCTGGGACGCAGAGTCTCAAATTCGCGCGGAGATTCTTTAAAAAAGCAATCACATTTGATCTGAAAATTTCCTTTTTAGTTTTAAAATCATTATTATTTAAACTCTAAAGCTAAAGAACAATTCTTCAGGGGATAAAATGTTGAAAAGACTGCTAGCTATATATTTTGTTTTTTATATTGGACTGCTCTTAAATGGCTGTGGCAAAAGCGATAAGGAACTTTGGAGCAGTGCACAACAGAATCTTAAAGACGGCAAGACAAATGAAGCTATTAGTGACTTTGAAAAACTTGTTAAAGATCACCCTGAGAGTTCCAGTGCATCAAGATCCTTATATGAAATAGCGAACTTATATCATAGTAAGGTGGTTAAAGACATAACTACTGATGAATCTTTAAAGAAAGGTGTTATGTTTTACAAGCGCGTATATTCTGAATATCCTAAAAGTAAGGAAGCTCCAAAGGCTCTTTTTATGGTAGGTTTTATTCAGGCAAATGAACAGGGGAGATTCGACTCGGCAACTGTTTCTTATAAACTATTCCTTGAAAAATATCCCAACGATGAAATGGCTTCTTCCGCTAAAACAGAACTTGATAATATGGGAGTGCCACCTAAAGAAATAATTGCAAGAAAATTGGAAGCAAAAAAATAAATGGCCGAAATTGAACAGGATTACAGGAAATATTTAGACCCATCTATCGTATCAAAACTTAATTCTCTTGAACTAAAAGCCAGACTCGTTGTTGAGGGCTTTATGGTAGGTCTTCATAAAAGTCCATACCACGGATTTAGCGCGGAATTCAGTCAGCATAGACCTTATATGCAGGGTGATGAACTGAGAAACATAGATTGGAAGGCCTATGCAAAAACAGAAAAATATTTCATCAAGCAATTTGAAGAGGAAACAAATCTTATCAGTCATGTTATTGTAGATATAAGCAAATCAATGGACTTTTCTTATAACAATAACCTGAAAAAGCTTGAGTATTCTTCCATTTTAGCTGCAAGCCTGATGTTCCTTATGATGAAACAGCAGGATGCCGTTGGACTGGCTTTATATTCCGATAGAATTGAACATATGTTATCTCCCAGATCAAACAGGGCATATCTTACAGAGTTATTGAAAACACTTGCTACAGTAAAACCCTCAAGCAAAACGCAAACTGCAAATTGTCTGAACCTGATAGCTGAGAAGGTTAAACGTAAGGGACTTATAATTATTATTTCAGATTTTTTTGATGACATCAATTCGGTACTTACAGCTATAAAACATTTCCGCTATAAGAAAAATGAGGTTGTAGTCTTTCAGGTGCTTGACCCAATTGAAAGGAGTTTTGCCTTTGGACGTGATGCCGTGTTTAAGGATCTTGAAACATCCGAAGAAATAATTACACAGCCTTTTCAAATACAAAAAGCTTACCAGCAGGCTATGTCTGAATATATCGAGTACTTGAAAGAAGAATGCTTAAATTCCGGAATTGAGTACAACCTTATTGATACTTCAACACCTTTCGATAAGGCTCTTTTTAGCTATTTCAGAAAAAGGGCAAGATTAGTCTAGAAGCATCATTACTATTCAAAGTCATATTCCATTATTGATGAGCTTTTAAAAATATGATCTTCGAATGCTCCGCTTGTCTTTAACCGGCCATAAAATAATGCATGAGCCCCAAAAAGAAGAGACTTTGCATCATAACCCAGAATTCTTAAATAAGCAACTGCTGCTGCGCTTGCCTGACCATCAGTGGAATATAAAACTATCTTTTTATCAGTAGGGAGAGTATTAAGATATGAATATGTAGAAAGTGAGGAGCCCGAAGGGTATAAAACAGCACCTTTGGGGTGACCAAGACCTTTATAAGGACTGAACATATTGGTTTCCACGTAAAGTTCGTCAGATCCATAACAGACAAGATAATAGCTCTTTGCCTGTTCTTCTGAGTAAATATTATAATATACTATTGATGGACCATCGGACTGATCAGTTGAAATGCTTGAAGTATCATCGGGGAACTCTTTCAAAAGAAGCTCACTAATTCTTGATTCAATGTTACCTTTTATACCAGCAGAATCTTTTGCAAAGGTTATTGATGGAAGCCTCCCTGGAGAATTTCTTTTCCCCAAGTCGTTTGTAAAAACTCTTATGTTAGGTGCATCAATGCATGAAGATAGCCACAGATTTGCAAATTTGCTATTCCATGAAGCCATTCCATAGTTTAATGAATAGACATTATTTATTCCAGCAAAGCGAAGCAGGGAAGTATAATAAGCTGAAGCTTGCCCTGTTGCACTTATAAGGACTATCTTTGAATATTTTTGCTGACCTACATTCTTTACAAAATTAAGAAGATCTTTTGCCCTTAGATTTTTTGCATTTGGTATATGCCCTTTACTAAATTCATCCTCATTTCTAGTATCAATCAAAAGATATCCTGATGGATTTTCATGTATTGTTTTTGCATCGACCAGCCATGGTACATCTATTGAGTTTATTATATCTCCATGTGTCTCAAAGTAAACTACCATATCTACTGCACCTTCAGACTGAAATGAAAAAGAAGGTAAAACATTATCTTTCAGACATCCCGTTATGATGGCTGCACTGAAAACTATTACTAAATATTTAATTATTCGCTTAAACATTTTTTTCTCTTTTGAATAGCGAGAACTTAATTAGGTTTTACTGAAGAACTCTCTGAAGACCCAATAAATAGCCCAATAACATCTGTGCCCATTATATTCCAGATTGTCTGCCCTCCGCCTTGTGTATATGAATTTGTAATCTGCTGATTATTTGATTTACTCTTAAAGTAATCATAATACTGCTTATCAAATGCATATGCTTTTACTACAGTCAAGTTACTGTAAGTACTTGAACGATAGGCTAATGGGATATCAATTGTTCTAATCACGACTTCTTCACCTGTAACAATTGTCTTTGGATCAGTTATTTCCTGAAAATCCTGCGCCATGCCAAGATATGAATTTATTGTTGCCCCGGGAATATACCAGGCAACACCATATACCTCTTCTGATTTTGCTTTTATTTTTGCATTTAAATATTGATCGCCAACAAGGTGAGCTTCTTCGATTACTGGTTTATATGGCACATAAGTCGTAGCATAGAACTTTTTGCCATCTATCTCAATAAATAGTTCATATGTATTACCGCTCTTAATGGTAATTGGGTGTAAAGACTTATATACTCCATCTTTAGTGTAAGCTAGGGGAATTAACTGCAATCCATTTACTTTTATATATCCAGCGGCATTTGTGATCTCTGCCTTTTTTATATCATAGTTTACACTTAAAGGAAGAGTTTTTGTAATAGTAACACCATCAAAGAGCAGCCCATCTTTGAGGTTTGCAAAGATTACCGTTTTTTCAGTAAATACTGAATCAGGTTCCAGAATTTCATCCTGCTGACAGCCCGAAGCAAAAACGGTACAAATTAAAATAAATATGTAATAAAGTATTTTATTCATATTACCATTTATAGTTTTATGTTAAATCCAACCGATGGAATAAAAGGGAATAAAGAGATTGAGTGAAACTTAGGAATAGAAAAAGAATTGCCTTCTTCTTTTATCTTATCTTCAGAAGCGATGTATGCAAAAGCATTTTTCCTGTTATACACGTTGTAAATATTCAGGTATGTCTCTATCAGCGCTCTTCCCCAATTAAATTTATATGTAATATTCAGATCCAACTTATGATAATCAGGCAGTTTGTACTGATTTCTAAGCATATAATCATACTGAATAGTACTTTGAGGATTAAGTCCAATTGGATCTGCCCTATATTGTCCGATAGGAAGAGTAAATCCCTGCCCACTTGCATATATCCAGGTAATACCAAGGCTTAGATTATCAAAGATCTTATAAGTTAAAATAACTGATATATCATGGCGCCTGTCAAACTTGGGGAAAAATACTTTCCCCATATTCAGATCATCAAATTTTCTTCTTGTCCATGACAAAGTATATCCGGCCCAGCCTGAAACGTTTCCTGCCATTTTATTTAGGAAGAACTCAACTCCATAGGCCTCACCTTCACCTTTTGTAAACAAGCTAGTCAATGGACTAGTACTGCTGTAAATTCCGTTATCCTTAAACTCATAAAGATTCTTCATTTGCTTATAATAACCTTCTACAGAAAACAAATATTCTCTTTCTGCAAAATAGCTTTCAACTCCAAATACATATTGCTTGGAATGAGCAGGTTCGATTTCCGCTTTTGAAGGATACCAAAGATCAGTTGGCAGTGATATGTCATTTTTTATGATCAGATGAAGGAATTGATTTGCAACTGCAAATCCTCCTTTAATGCTTACATTCTCATCGAGATTTATAGAAGCATTCAAGCGTGGTTCAAATTCAAAAAATTTTCGGTCATTAAAATAGTAAAATCTCCCGCCGCTATTTAGTTTAATTAAAGGAGTTATTTGCCATTCACTCTGGAGAAAGGCTGCAATCTCGTAGTTTATAACCTCTCTTTCCGATCCGCTGCTGTATTCAATCAGATAACTGTAAACATCATTGTAATTTAATTGATACTTATGAAGTGAAAAATCAAAGCCCAATTTCCCAATATTATTTTCACTGATAAAAAATTGGAGATCCTCTTTAGCTACAAAATCCTGAAGTTCTGAAACTGAATAATAATCAGAAGATAGCGAGCTGCTTGAAGTATCGTTAAGTATTGATTTGAATTTATAGTTTATATAGCTAAGGGAAGCATTTGAAAACCGGGATTGAGATAAAATCTGGCTCCAGCAAAGACTTACAGTGGCGTTCTTCCACTGTATATCGTAATTAACCGGGCTTTTAGTGGGGCTATAAATATTATCGCTGCTCATAAGTGTGCTAAGAGAAATTATTGTATTTCCTCCTGCATAAAATGTAAGCTTGGAATTCATGTCATAAAAGTTATACCTTGGGGTTGTCCCATCTTTATCAATTATTTGCTGAAGAGCATCATAGTACATTTTTCTACCGGAAAACATGTATGTAGAATTGCCTGTCAATGGTCCCTCAAGTGTCAAATGGGAATTTATAAGTCCTGCTCCAAAAATAAGTTTATTTTTTTCTTTTGACCCGTTCCTAAGTTTTACATCAAGAACGCTGCCTAGTCTTCCTCCATATTCGGCAGGGAAGGCTCCTTTTATAAGTTTTACATTCTGAAGAGCATCAGAGTTGAATGTGCTTGCAAAATTTCCCAGGTGAGAGGGATTATAGACAATTACACCATCAACTAAGGTCAGGTTCTGATCGGGAGTCCCACCTCGTATATATAAACCAGATGAAAGTTCATTGTTAATTGTTACACCAGGAAGCAATTGGAGGGATCTAAAGAGATCAACTTCACCACTTAATGAGGGGAGCTGGTTTAAGATCTCGGGCGAAACTGTAATTGAGCTTATTCCGTTTCCCGTCTCTTTATCAGCTTTTACTATAATCTCCTGAAGTTTTATATCCTCTGCCTGAAGTTCTATATCAAACCTTATATTATATAAATCATCTTTTATGGTGAAAATAGCTGTATATGATTTGTAACCAAGGCTCCTTGCTACAAGAAAATAAGTCTGTTTTTGAAGTTTCGGTATTCCATAATATCCGTGCTGATTTGAAGTAGCGCCTCGGACAGGTGGCTTTGAAAGGTTAAGGCTATCCTTAAAGAGCAAAACGCTTGCTCCAGGAAGCGCTTCACCTGAAGCTTTGTCCCTAATAAAACCGGAAACTGTAAATTCAGGTGTTTGTGCAATTGCTTTGCTGTCGAATATTTGTAATACAGCAAATATCAATATTGTTATGCTTATTAAGCATTTATTGATAGATATCATTATAAATTACTTTTATGGATAAGAATTAAAACGGAATTTCCACTTTATAATGAAACCAAAACACCCTGCTTTACACTTTACAATGCTTTCTATTATTTTGTAGAAAAGCAGGGAAAAGAACTACAATGAAAATAATTAAATCACTTAATAAAGCAAATGATTTTCTGAGTATTTTTAATTGAATGTTTTTTAATTGAATTAAACTATTTAATATCTACTAAAACTCCATCGTGAATCTTGTTATTGACCTCATCAATTATTTTATCATTATTCGATAGTCCGGTTATAACTTCAAGATAGTTGCCGAATTGTCTCCCAGTAGTAATAAACATTCTTTTTGCTCTGCTATCATCTACAAAATATACAGCATCTTTCCCGTCAATTTTTTCAACAGATGAGGTTGGAATTACAAGTACAGGGTTCTCTGTTATTTTATAGCCGGAATCAGAAAGAAAAGTAACTTTTGCACTCATCTCCGGAAGGACCTTTTCATCATAATTTTTCAGTCCAACCTTTACAAGTACAGTAGCTTTATTTCTGTCAGCTGTAGGAACTATTTTGGATACATAGCCTGAATAAGTCTCTCCAGGATAAGCGTCAAGAGCAACCTCACAATTAAGATCTACTTTGATCTTTTGAATATTCACCTCAGATACGTCTGCATCGATCTGTAGAGAGCTCATATCTGCCATTGTTACTACAGCATTTTTTGAGTTCATCCCCGCGTTCATTGGCGCAACAATTTCGCCGACCTCGGCATTTTTCTTTAATATAGTTCCGTCAAATGGGGCACGGATCATTGTATTTTCTAAGGCAATTTGTGCAGAGGATATCGAAGCTTTTGCTACTTCAATTGCGGCTAAAGTCCTCTTATACTTTGATTCAGATGCCTCTAATTCAACCTGTGTGGTAGCCCCGCTTTTTAATAGTATTTGCTGCCGCTTATAATTATTTTCTGCTTCCTTAAGATCTGCAAGATAAAGTTTAAGATTTGCTTTTGACTGGGCAAGCTGTGCTTTAATATCATTATCCTCGAGTATTCCTATTACCTGGTCTTTTTTTACTTTGTCTCCTTCGACATAACCAAGATAAATGAGCTTCCCTGTAGCCTTCGATGCAACTGTTGCTTTCCTCTGGGCAACTACAAAACCACTTGCCTTAAAGATTGGACCGGTCTGGGATGCAGATTGAAATGTGACTGTAGTTAGTTTTACAGTAACAGGAGAGGTAAATAAGTAGCCTTTTAGCGTAAAAAACGTAAAGAAAAACGTTAGGATTCCAAAAGCAGCATAAAAGATGTTACTTTTCTTCATAAATAACCGGCTAAATCCACTTTTTGAAGAACCGGCCTTTGTCTTTGACTGGTCAGTGTTTTGTATTTCCATTTGATAAGTTCTTTAGTAATAAAATATTATCCGTAGAAAAAACAGAGGGATCTGAGAAATTCAGGGCTTAATATATAAAAAAAACAAATGCAGAAAAGGTCGAAATCCTGGAACTAAGACTAATGTACTAAGCTGACAAAATGAAAATGTACCTGTAATATTCCTTTTTGTGACTAGTGTCAAAAATTTTTGTCAGGGTCATTTTATGCCTTTAATATTTTCTCTTGTTTTGGGAATTATACAATAACTCTACTAAGGAAAACTTTACCAATTCGTCTGTACCTTCGGAATATAAATTCTCTTTTGCCAAAAGTAATTGGGAAAACCATAGAAAAAGATTTCCTGATCAACCTTGAATCAATAGGAAATAAAATGAAGAAATATCTTTATAATTTAACCTATATTTTATCTGCAATATGCTTAATAGCATTTTTTACTAAATGGAATACTCAAGGGCAAAAAACATACAAAGCAGGTGAACTAAATAAACTTTTAGCAGATGGAAATGAAGAAAAAGAACATGCAAAGCCT
>JAUZPB010000116.1 GCA_030706145.1 Bacteroidota bacterium | reverse complement strand
CAGGGTAATTGGCCCGCTAAGCAATTTACCGGAATTCATAAAAGCTTTTAATATTAAAGAAAATAGCGTTATGGCCAGACCAGAAAACAAAAGAGTAAAGATCTGGTAAAATATTCTGTTTAACACTCAAATCTTGAAAAGGGGCGGTTTTTACCGCCTTTTTTCTTACCCGCCTTTTAGGAGCGCAATTACTGCCCTTTTATTATTAAATATCTATCCGATAATATCGTGTCATTTGATCTATTCGAAGTTTGGTTTATTCGAAATTGGATTTCTTCAAAAGAATAGAGAAACAAAATAAAAGGAGAAGTAATTTATTATGGCAGCAGCTGAAAGTATTATATACGGCATAATTGGATTTGCAGTAGTTTATTTAATTCTTGATATAATTGAAAAAGCACGGGGCAAGAGATTTGCAAGATCAAAAAGCAATGAATATTGAAAGACTGGTTATTTATTATTTATAAAAATAATCATAGATTTGCCATCATTTTTAAGTGACTTTTTTAAGAAAACTATATCTCAGGAAGCAGGTTTGAAGAAGCTTTCAAATAAGGGCAAATACTTTTTAGAAATACTGGTACTTACAGCAGCGCTGATAATAGCATGTCTATTCTGGAATTCACCTTTTATATTCCCTATTAAACTATTTGTTGTACTTTTGCACGAAGCATCTCATGCTATAATGACCTTTTTAACAGGCGGTTCTGTTACAGGCATTGATGTAAATTTTCAGATAGGTGGAAGCTGTGTCTCAAAAGGCGGCAATTCTGCCTTAATTGCTTGTTCAGGATATCTTGGAAGCATTGTTCTTGGAGGAATATTATTTTATTCCTCAACTGACCAGAAGATGAACAGGATAGTTTTTAATATTTTTGCTGTACTATTTGTTATTTTATTAGCGTTTGTAAAAGGAAATTTCAGCATCTTTTTCGTGCTTTTTATAGTACTTTTTCTAATTGCATCGCCAAGACTATTACCCTCCAATGCACAGCTAATAGTAACTTCTGTCCTTGGCTCCCTAAGCCTTCTTTATGCTGTAATTGATATGCAGCAGGATCTTTTCCAGGAGGGATACCACCAGACAGATGCTGAAATAATGTCTTCTTCTACAGGGCTTCCAGCGCTGTTCTGGAGCATATTATGGTTGGTTATTGCCTTTGGGTTACTATATTTTCTTCTTAAAAAGAAGTTCAAAATAAAGTGGTAAAAGGAAACAGGTTTTTGTCATACACTTTCAGGATCAGCTGTAACTTTATTTTTATACTCAGGTTCTTTTACCTTGTTTAGTATAAAAAGTCCTGCTATAAAGAAAGTCCCAATTGCAAGGGCAGCAAACCTCTCGTTTGAAATATCCGAGACAATGCCATAGAGCAAAGGGCCAATAATAGCAGAAGATTTTCCAAAGAGACCATCATAAAACCCGAAAAATTCGGCTTCCCTTTCCCTTGGGGTCAAAAGTGCCATAAGGCTGCGGCTGCAAGACTGAGATGAACCAATTGATAGTCCGGCCAGAAGTCCGACTACGTAAAACTCAATTACAGTATTAACAAAGAAAGCCCCAATTATAACAACTATCCAAATGAAAAGAGTAATTCTTATTGTTTTTTTTGGACCAATGTGATCTGAAATTATTCCGAAAACAAAAGAGCCAAGTACAGCAGTGCTTTGGACAATAACAAAAAAGTAAATTACTTCCGAATCGGTCATTTTAAGTATATTGGAAGCAAATATAGAGGCAAAAGCTATAATTGTTATTATTGCATCGTTATAGAGGAAAAACGCAATAAGAAACCTGCTGATTGACGGGTATTTCTTATGGAAAAAAAGGTCCTTGAAAGTGCTAAAGCTCCTTTTAATGCCGCTTTTTATTATATCAGTTTGCAGTGTGCGTGTAGCCTTTGGCTCATGCACAAAGAGAAACAAAGGGACAGAAAAGAAGGAGAAAAAAGCTGCCGCAACAAGAAAAGAAAGTCTTATGTAGAAATAGTAAGATTGCGAAGATTGCTCAGGCAGAAGAAACATAACAATAAGCAGCACAGCCAGTGCACCAACATACCCCATAGCAAAGCCATAGCCTGAGACTCGTCCAAAATTTTTCTTTTCAGTTAAATTGGGGAGGAATGCATCATAAAACACTAGTCCCCCCTCAAAACCTATATTTGCAAAAATGAAAAGAGACATACCCAAAAGTATATCCCCTTTTTGTACAAAGAACATAAGAGACGTACAAATAACAGAAACGAGAGTAAAGAGAAGAAGAAATCTTTTCCTGTTACGTGAACTGTCTGCAATAGCCCCCAGAGGAGGGCTTAAAGCTGCAGCAATTATCATTGAAATGCTTACAGACAACCCCCAGAGCCAATTTCTGCCGCTTGCCACATAATTAGAGAAATACTTTGAATATATGACAGTAACAATTATTACCGAAAAGGCAGTATTTGCAAAGTCGAACAGTGTCCAGGCAAATATCCTTCCTTTATTGCTCATTACCTTTTTTCTTTGTAGGCTTTTTCTGTAAAGTTTCGTCTATCAAGCCACGACCTGTCTTGACAAGCATTCCATTGCTCTTAAGCTTATTAAGTACTGTATCAAGCACACCATTAATAAACTTACCGCTATTTGGAGTACTATAGTTCTTTGCAATTTCAATTACTTCGTTAATTGAAACCTTTGGAGGTATTTCCGGTAAATGGAGGATCTCACAAATACCCATTCTAAGAAGTATTTTGTCAATAATTGTAATTCTGTTTAATTCCCAGTTGCTTACCCTGTCGCCAATATAATTATCTAGTTCATCTTTGTTAACCAATACTTTATTAACAAGCATTCTGCAGAATTCCTTATCTGATTCCTCCTGAAGATCGGCCAGAACACCTTCGGTAAGTGTCTGCAAACCTTCGTTATTCATTTCATATGCATATAGAATCTGTAAGACTTTTTCTCTAAGTAATCTTCTAGTTATTTTATTTGTCATCTGGATATAAATTTAATATTAAAGAACAAATGCGGGCGCTAATAAAACTATCAGTCCCACAAAATTAACTACTAAAAATTTTTATTTCTTGCCAATTCGCCCAGTCTTCCTGAAAAGTTAGAAGAGCCGGAATATATGTTTCTAATCTTTCCGATCTGTTTTAGCCTTTCTTCAGCGATTTTATTTGAAGCTGAATGAGTAGGAATATTTTCCTTCTGTGAAATTTCCATTATTCGTGTAAGTATATCATAAATACCTTCAGCCTGTTTCATAGCCCTGTCCTGGCGGTAACCTTCCAGCTCATTTGCCACGTTTATCAAACCGCCTGAATTTATTACATAATCCGGAGCATACAAGATCCCCTTCTCAAGGAGTATTTTACCATGCCTGTTCTCATCTTCAAGCTGGTTATTTGCTCCTCCTGCAATTATTTGGAATTTGAACCTTGGGATCGTCTTATCATTTATTATAGCACCCAGGGCTGTAGGAGCAAATATATCGGCATTCACATCATAAATCTCATCTGGCTTTACAATGTGAGCTTTAACAGTCTCTAGTACCTTTTTAACCTTTGAATCTATAATATCACTAATGTATAATTCAGCACCTTCGTTATATAGATGCTCGCAAAGGTACCTTGCAACATGGCCAGCTCCCTGGACTGCAATTTTTCGTCCCCTTAAGGAGTCATTCCCCCATTTTTCATGGGCGCAAGCCTTCATGCCGACGTAGACACCATAGGCAGTTACAGGAGAAGGGTCACCAGAGCCGCCAAGGGCTTTTGAAATACCCGTAACATACTTGGTTTCCATCCTGACATATTCCATATCCTTTACATCTGTACCAACATCCTCGGCCGTAATATATCTGCCTGCAAGGCCGTCTACATATTTGCCGAATGTTCTAAACAGCATTTCATTTTTCTGTGTAGCTGAATCGCCAATTATGACCGCTTTTCCGCCGCCAAGATTTAATCCTGAAACAGCTGCTTTATATGTCATTCCTCTTGATAATCTTAAAACATCTTTCAGAGCTTCTTCTGAAGTAGAGTAATTCCACATTCTGGTACCACCGAGAGCAGGTCCTAGTGTTGTATCGTGTATAGCTATTATTGCTCTTAAACCGGTTTCTTTATTTGAACAATAAACAACCTGTTCGTGATTAAAGGCCTCCATCATTTCAAAATTTACCATGAATGAACTCCTATAATATATTTTTAAAATTAACTATACCAATTTATAAAGCAAAAAACCAAAATACTAGTAGAGCCATTGAATCCCTGAAACGGTAATAAGAAGATTTCTCCCAGCTAAGCTTAAGATCTGAAGCAATTGCATCGGCTTCAACATTAAAGAACCTGCAATTCTCCATGACTCTCTTTAGGTGAAAATGGTCAGAAACAATTACTATGTGGTGCATATTTCTTCTTTTTACCAGGTTTTCCTTAATAAACTCTATCTGTTCGCTTGTAGAAGAAGTCTTCTTCTCAAGCCATATATCCTGTGGTTCCACCCCGTATTTTGTAAGAAGTCTGTAAGCTACCTCAGCTTCGCTAAGCTCACCTGGAGCATTACCTCCTGTGACCTGAATTTTCTTTACAGTACCAGCATTATACAGATTGCAGGCTTTCCATATTCTGAAAGCAAATATGGGGCTTGCTTTAGTTTTTGACCATACAGCAGCTCCAAGAATTACAGCTACATCAGCTTTTTTCCCATTCCTAAAATATGTGCTTCCGCTGTCATAATCATCATTTGTATAGATAAAAGCCCAGCAGCTAAGCACCAGCACCAAAACCAGTGTATATATGAAAGACGAAAAATAGATCCTTTTTTCAAACTTAAAGATCAGGAGCCATATCAAGAAACCCAGATAAAAAAGAAGGAGTTGAAAGAAAAGAAAAAAGCCTCCAACGTATATCCTTTCTAATGGAAAGCCAAATAAATACTCAATAGGCATTGGAAACTTTATATGCTTAAAAAGCACAGCAAATATGAGCGGAACATTCAGAAATAGCGTAATAACCAGAAAAACATAGTACTTCCTGTTATCAACTTTATTTCTATACATAAGAACAACCAGTCCAATTACTGGTACTAATACCGAGATAAAATTGAGTATGTTTCCAATACTTTCAGGATTAAACTCCATGATCGATAAATTCTTTCTTTGATATTTGCTTATATATATTATAAACAGATCTAAAAAAAGAATAAAAACAATTGCAAGAGTAATCTTTTCCTGGGTTTTTACAATATTTGAGCTATTTGACTTAGAACTCATCTCATTATTGAAAATGTGCAGGTTAAACTGTCAATCCTTCTATAATTAACTCTTGATCGGGTTCTTTTTCTGGTAAGAGAAATTTGCTTTCTTTTGGCCATTAAATGACTTATTGATCTAAAAAATTCAATGTACAAGTTAGGAAAAAAAAGCTCCCCATTCAAGAAATTCAGACTATTTACTCAGGTTTTTAATGCTCTGGAATTCTGCCTGATCTGGCTTAAAAGTTCATGTATTGAAAATACTGGCATCTGACAAGCGTAATTCCTGCAGAGATAGATAGTACAGGGTGATTTTACCAGAGTTTTCCCCTTTAAGGGTTCAATTTCCGAAGATCTTTCAGCCACCTTAGATGAGAATACTGAAAATGGTAAAAAGTTCTTAAAATATTCTTTTCTCATTGATTTAAGCGTAAGATCGCTATCAGCAATTAAAGCAACTTCATCTGGTTTAATAAAATTATAATATGCAGAAGTTAATAGGTAAGAAAAGCTTTCCGGATATTTTATCAAAACATCGTGAAGGTAATTTATATCCTTCTCGGCAATATTATAATAGTCCTGTTTGTTAAGCAATACAGATAGTTTTAATAAAGCCATGACAGCAGATGAGTTTCCACTTGGAATAACATTATCATAAAATTCCTTGTTTCTTATAATAAGGTCTTTCTGGTTTTCCGTGGTAAAATAAAAGTCATTGGTCTCTTTTGAGTAAAATTTATCGATAACAAGGCTCATAAGCTTGTCTGACCGCAAGATCCATTTTTCATCTGAAGTCACCTCATATAACATAATAAATGCTTCTGCTAGAAATGCATAGTCATCCAGATATCCTTCTATTTTAGCCTTACCGTCTTTATAGCTGTGCATAAGGGTTTCTGCATTAAAGCATTTGTTCCAAAGGAATTCAGCGTTTGTAATTGCTGCATTGTAGTATCTTTCTCTTGAAGTGATTCCATAGGCAAGTGCAAAAGAATAAAGCATAAGAGCATTCCAGTTAGTCAGTATTTTATTATCAAGTGCCGGATGTATTCTTTTTTCCCTCTCTTTATACATTTTCTTTTTTATAGCACTAAGTTCCCTTCTTTTAGTTTCAGGTACATTAACTCTTTTTCCCGCAATTTCATCTATGGAATTTTTTGCCGTTAATATATTTTTCCCCTCGAAATTCCCTTTTACAGTGATATGAAAGTAATTAACGGCACTATCAAACTCCTCCTCTGTCAGAAAACTCTTAAGCTCTTCTTTGTCCCATAAAAAGAATTTACCCTCGACACCTTCAGAATCTGCATCCTGTGCCGAATAAAAGCCTCCCTCATCCGAGGTCATCTCTTGAAGTATGTAATTAAGTGTATTTTCAGCTACAGTTAAGTAAAATTTGTCGTTTGTCAGCTGGTAGGTTTCCAGATAAACTCTGGCAAGGAGAGCATTATCGTAAAGCATTTTTTCAAAATGCGGGACCAGCCACCTATTATCGGTCGAATAGCGATGAAAACCTCCGCCGATCTGATCAAATATCCCGCCTTCTGCCATTTTTGTAAGTGAGTTTTCGACTATCTCTAAGGCAGGCTTGTTGCCTGTCTGCACATAATAGCGAAGAAGAAACATATGTAAAAGAGCCGATGGGAATTTAGGTGCATTGCCAAAGCCTCCATTTTCCTCATCATAGTTTCGCAATATTGAGCTAAATGACTTATTAAAGTCAGAGATAATAAAACTTCCAGATCTTCTGGGGAATTCCGTAGCAGAAGACATAGAATTGATTATCTCCTGTTTCTGGGAATTGATATCACCTAACCTTTTATTATATGCATCTGAGACTGAGAAAAGTATTTTTACAAATCCAGCTTTGCCATACCTGTCTTCCGGAGGGAAATATGTTCCGCCGTAGAAAGGCAGGAGTTCTGGAGTCAAAAATACTGTTAGAGGCCATCCACCGCTGCCGGTTGTCAGCTGAACAAAATTCATATATAAACTATCAACGTCGGGTCTTTCTTCCCTGTCGACTTTTATATTAACAAAGAGGTCGTTCATGATCTCAGCAATTTGAGGGTTCTCAAAACTCTCATGAGCCATAACATGGCACCAATGGCAGGAACTATAACCGATGCTTAAGAGAATGGGCTTATTTTCCTCTCTGGCTTTTCTGAAAGCCTCTTCACCCCATGGATACCAATCAACGGGATTATCTTTATGCTGCAGCAGATATGGTGATGATTCAAATTGAAGTCTGTTCATAATAGTTTCCTGGTGGATAATTAATAATTAACACCACCTGAACATATAAAGTTTAGTTATGAGCCATTTGCCTGACTTTTAAGGATTCAGGCCAGTATGGCATTCAGTGCACAAGGATTCCTTCCATGCATCTCCAATATCCGATGGATGCTTAAACTCGACCGCCTCATTTACTTTAGCTACCTGCATATCTTTTGTTGTCCCCTGGGCATTTATTATATGGCAAAGGTTACAATCCTTTGAAATTACCTTGCCATCATCAGAGACATGTTTGTCATCATGGCACCTGAAGCAGCCATTAAAGGTAAGGTGACCGATCTGGTTCGGATAGGCATCCCACCTCACCTTCATTTCAGGGAAAATATTTGCCGAGACAGCTCTTTGAACCCCTTTAATTGCCCAGTCAACCAGTTCCCTGTTAGTTGTGTAAAGATTGGAATAGGAGGCTTTATAGTAATTTGTTAAAGTTGTCTTAATATATTCCATTGTTGAATCGCTGGTTGAGAATGTTTTCCCCAAGGCCTCCAGTGCTTTGCTTTTTATCTCCGGAAGAGACTTAGGTATCATTCCCGATGTAATAGCATCGTTGATGAATATGACAGGAGGTAAATAGTTGTGCGATGGTCTGTTATGGCAATCCATACAGTCCATAATCCTGGAGTCAGAAATTTTTAGTTTTTCTGTTTTTTCCTCAGTAGATTTAAAAATGCTGACTTTCCCTGTCTTGATGTTAGTATATCTTACCCATGGAATTTTTGTTCTGCTTATGTCAGAAGCAATATATTCGATCCTTGTATTTGGATTAATATGCCAGTGGATACCTTCCTGGAGGCCCAAGGCACTCAGGTTGGCGCCAATCCTGACTACCATATTGATATCCCACTCAGTATTAGAACTATCTGCAAGGTAGTGTCTTTCCAGTCTAAGCTGACGCGAATAAAATTTCTGCGGCCAGTGGCATTGTTCGCAAGTTTCCCTTGCAGGGCGAAGGTTTCGTACGGGTGTAGGAATTGGTTTTGGGTAGCTTCCAATAGTTGCCGCATAGACCTGATACAGGCCTGATAGTTTCGATTTAACGTACCAGCTTGCCCCTGTTCCTACATGGCAATCTACGCAGGCAACCCTTGCATGGGGTGAATGCTGGTAGGCAGTATATTCAGGAGTCATTATTTTGTGACAGATCTTACCACAAAATTCAACTGACTCTGTATAATGAAAAGCTTCATAGCTCCCAATTGCTGAAATCAGCAGAAAAACAGCTGTCCCAATAATAAATATAAAAAAGCCATTTCTATGCCTTATATCATTTAGATCTATCAATGGCCACTTATTTACTCCTTTTGTGTGGTTTCTTTTCTGCTTTCGGGCAGAGAAAAACATTCCTAGTGGAATAAGTATTAAGCCAACGATCAAAAATCCGGGAAGAAGAATATATATGATAAGTCCAAGGTATGAGCTGCCCTGATTAAGGAAAGCCGAAATTATAAAAAGAAAAAGTATCATGAAGAGCGCTATAAGCGCAAGTGTTACGCCCGTGATCGAGGTCCAGTTGTAAACTGATATTGGCAACTTTTGTTTCATTTTAGCCTCTTTCTGATAAAGAGTTAAAGAAATCGACTAATTGGTAAGTTGGCTACTAGGAATTAAGTTATGAAATAAGAAGCTGAATATCAAAGTTTAAATTGTAAACATAAAGGTTTGGCAATAAAAAATGATTTCTCCTGCCTAAAAATACTTAAGAAGGAGAAACCATTTAAGAAAGAGGAAACATTAAAGCAATTAAGTCGAATAACAGATTCAACGAATAATTTACCCAAATTGATCAGCTTTTTTTTCTCTGCAATAAAAGCTCCTAATCTTTAATGTCCCTGAGGAGCAAGATCTTTGCTTTTTTCACCTTTCTTAGAAGTTTCTTTAACTAAAAGCCACAAAAGGGCTGATATAGCCAAAGACACACCGCTGATAATAAAAATTATGTTTTTATCTGCAACACGCTGAATAATATAACCTGAGCCATAGCTTGCAAAAAGCTGTGGAATAACGACGGACAAGTTAAAGATGCCCATGTAGAATCCCATCCTTTTTTTATCTACTTTCTCTGAGTAGATAGCAAAAGGCAGACTTACGACAGCAGCCCAGCCAATACCGCAGATTGCCATAAGGACATACAAAGACATTGGACTTTTTCCAAGGCCAACTATTCCGAAATATCCAAGTGCCATTATAGCTACACACATCATATGAGTCTTTACCCTGCCCAGCTTTTCAGCAATAGGTTCAAGAACAAAAGCAGGAAGTATAAATCCAACTGTATTAAGCACTGCAAATGAGATTGCAATTATTTGTCCAGTTTGCTGCTCATTTGCAGGAGCCAGTTTCTGCTGAATATAAGCAATTATATAAATAAACATGGTTTGTACACCAAGCCATGTAAAACCATGAGCGAAATAGATCTTAAAGAGCTGAGAAGACTTTGACTTTGGAGCTACATTATCAAGTTCTTTAAGAGAATTTGGAATTTCATTTGTTTCAATTGTCATTGGTTCAGAGATGAACAATGTCGGGATGATAGAAAAAAGAATAACCAGTATGGCGCCACTGTAGATCAGGACATAGTTACCGAAAATTGCGCCAATTACATAGGCAATTACACCAAAGAAGCCTGAGATAGTCTGCATCCAGGTATATCCTTTAGTTCTTGGATTTCCCTCTGGGGTTACATCTGCAATAATTGAGCGGGTTGGATTAAAGCTAATGTTTATTGCCAGGTCCAGCGTAAGGGCAATTATGGTGGCAACAACAAGAAGGCTTGCAATTTTAAGAGTATTGCTTAAAAATTCAATATTCGGTAAGGCAAGCAGCATAAGAGCAGCAAGAGCGCCGCCTACAAGAATAAATGGGCGTCTTCTACCACCCCAAAGCCATACCCTATCACTTATAAAACCAATAATGACCTGTCCAAGAATCCCTGCCAATGGTCCTGCTGCCCAAACAAAGCCAACCTCATCAATTCTGAGGTTATATTTTGTAGACAATATCCAGCTGAGAGCCGAGATCTGAATTGAAAGAGCAAATCCCATAGCTGTAGCAGGCAGGCTAAGGATTGAATAAAATGAGTTAGTTAACTTTTTTTGAATTGAAAGCATAGAAACCCCAATTTTTATCAGCTTTTTTCATTTATTTTTGGTCAAAAAACTGTTATTTAATAAGTTGTCTAAAAATATGGAATGATTTGAAATATTCAAAGTTATTTTGAATGGAAATGGCTTAGCAAATTAAAATGTATATTTATATAAGAATTTATTTTACAAGTATTTAAATACTCAGAAAATATTGATACCTTTCGAATTAGTTAAAATAAATTATTGCTATTTTTGAAATTGTTCCTTGATTTTATTAAGTAATAAGAATAATTTTGTGACTTTATTTTGAAATTATGCCCGAAACCATTTTAGAAAAAGATATCAGCGTCAATAGAAAAGCCCGGCATGAGTATACCATTATTCAGACCTATGAGGCTGGAGTAGTACTTCAGGGCACTGAAGTAAAATCCATACGCCAGGGAAAAGCAAACCTATTAGACAGTTATGCGACAATAAAAGACGGTGAAGTATGGCTATTTAACTGTCATATCAGCGTCTATGATCAGGGCAGCATAAATAATCACGACCCCCTCAGAACCAGAAAGCTTCTGCTTAACAGGAGTGAAATCAGGAAATTGATTGGAAAAGTAAAAGAGAAGGGACTAACTTTAGTTCCTTTGAGGTTATATCTGAAGGGTGGGAAAGTAAAAGTTGAGCTTGCACTTGCAAAAGGAAAGAAAGTTTACGACAAAAGAGAAGATATTGCTAAACGTGATTTCCAGAGAGAACAGCAGCGAGGCGGAAGATATTAAACAGAAATTTTTACAGGCGGACATTTTAAGCAGAAGATGACAGAAAAAATTAAATTTCCCTCAATTAATGAGCAGATGGACCTAATAAAAAGAGGTGCTTCTGAAATAATTCCTGAAGAAGATTTAGTTAAAAAACTTGAAAGATCTCAAAAGGAAAACAAACCCTTAAATATTAAACTTGGATGTGACCCTACCAGACCCGATTTACATCTGGGACATTCCGTCGTACTAAGAAAATTAGCACAATTTCAGTCACTTGGCCATCAGGCCATACTGATCATAGGCGATTTTACAGGAATGATCGGTGATCCGACGGGAAGAAATGTAACTCGTCCTCCCCTGTCTCTTGAAGAAGCAAGAGCTAACGGAAAGTCTTATTTTGAGCAGGCTTCAAAAATACTTGACCCGGAGAAGACAAAAATAGTACATAATTCAGAGTGGCTTGGGAAAATGTCATTTGAGGATGTAATAAAACTTGCCTCAAAGTATACAGTTGCCAGAATGCTGGAAAGAGACGATTTCTCAAAGCGCTTTAAGTCAGGTGAACCCATTAGCCTTCATGAACTGCTTTATCCACTAGCTCAGGCTATGGATTCAGTTGCAATTGAAAGTGATGTTGAACTTGGTGGTACCGACCAGAAGTTCAATCTTTTAGTCGGAAGGGATATTCAAAGAGAATTCAAATTGGAGCCACAGGTTATTCTTACCATGCCACTTCTTGTTGGTACAGATGGTGTGGAAAAAATGAGTAAATCCTATGGTAATTATGTTGGTATTAGTGACCCTGCAGCTCAGATCCATGGCAAAACTCTCTCTATACCAGATGATTTGATCTACACATATTTTGAGCTTGCAACAGATGTCTCTAGCGAAGAGCTCTTAAAGGTAAGGACTTATTTAAGTCAAAAGGATAATAATCCCCGCGAAATGAAACGGCTTCTTGCCAGGACACTGGTAAGGATGTATCATTCGCCCGAAGCTTCAGAGGAAGCTGAAAAAGAATTTGATAAGATCTTTATTAATAAAGGAATTCCGGACAATATTGAAGAATTTAGATTCGATAAAACAGTAGAAGAAATCGGAATACTTGATTTAATCACAGCCGTTAAATTTGCTCCTTCAAAGCAAGAGGCAAGGCGACTTGTTCTTCAGGGCGGAGTGAGTATAAACGGAGAAAAAATTGAAGATATAGCTTCAATTATTAAGCTGAATGGCGAACAAATCCTAAAAGTAGGTAAGCGCAAATTTATTAAGTTATTAAGTAATTAACATATTAAAAAGGAGATGATAATTTGTATGTCCCATCAAAAGTATTTTTTACCAAAGGGGTAGGCAGACATAAAGAGTATTTAAATTCTTTCGAATTGGCCCTTAGGAGCGCTGGCATTGAGAAATGTAACTTAGTAACCGTCAGTAGTATTTACCCTGTTGGTTGCAAAAGAATTTCCAAAGAAGAAGGTGTAAAGGAAATAGCTCCAGGACAGATCACATTTTGTGTGATGGCAAGAAACTCTACAAATGAACCAAATAGATTAATTTCAGCTTCTCTTGGAGTTGCTTTGCCGGCTGATTCTTCACAGTATGGGTATCTTTCAGAGCATCATCCTTTTGGTGAAACAGAAAAGAATGCCGGTGATTATGCCGAAGATCTCGCAGCTCAGATGCTTGCTACTACACTTGGAGTAGATTTTAACGCTGATACTGATTGGAACGAAAGAGAACAGATATTCAAGATGTCTGGTAAGATTGTTCGTACTTTTAATGTTACACAATCTGCTGAAGGTGAAAAAACAGGACTTTGGACAACAGTTATTGCTGCGGCAGTACTTTTACCTTAAACTGTATATTTAAATTTTATAGATAAATATCATTATGCACAATCACTTCATTTTTTGGGTGATTTTTGCTCTGATGATTTCAGTTATGTTCTACATCGATCTTTATGTTACTGACCATCGTAAAGGCAAAATTGGAATCAAATCGAGTTTAATGTGGAGCGGTATCTGGATTGGTACCGCTTTAATTTTTAATGTAATCATCTATTTTTTCCTGGAAAATGGATCCAGTAAAGCAGTCGAATACCTGGCTGGTTATATTATTGAAAAATCACTTTCCGTTGATAATCTTTTTGTTTTTCTGATGATCTTTAAGGTCATGGGGATCCAGGACTCACACCAGCCTCACGTCCTTAAATGGGGTATACTTAGCGCTATAGTAATGAGGATAATTTTTATTCTTGCTGGTGTAGCCTTAATCGAGCTTTTCCACCCCGTTATATACATTTTCGGTATAATTCTCTTCTATGCAGCCTATAAAATGGCTTTTGGCGGTGATGAGCAATTAGACCTCGAAAATAATATCATCATGAAATTCGTCTCTCGTAAGTTTAACATACTTACAAAATATAATGGAAGGAAATTCTTTGT
>JAUZPB010000115.1 GCA_030706145.1 Bacteroidota bacterium | reverse complement strand
TCATGTCCCTGAGGATGCACCATCTGGTAAGTATACCTCTCAGTTTACTATCTCATCTGACCAAGGTGTAATTCAGACTTTCCCCATTGAAATTGAAGTGCTTCCTTTTAACTTAGACCAGTCCAGACTGACTTATTCAATATACTATAATGGTTATGCTGATAAGTGGACCTATGTTCCTTATACTTATACTACAAAAACACCTGCACAATATAAACTTGAAATGCAGGACCTAAAGGATCATGGAGTACTTTATCCAACAACATATCAGATTCTTAATAATCTTGACCTTGACCTTCAGATTAGGCAAGAAGTCGGATTGCCAAACGATAAACTCTTTACAGTAAGCTTATCAACTGGTAATCCACAGTCATCTTCAGCCTTAAATGATCTTAAAGCTCAGGTTAGCCAGTGGAAAGATAAAATTGCACAGTATGGTTATAAAGAATTATATGTTTATGGTATCGATGAAGCACAAGGCGATCAGTTAACGAGTCAAAGACCGGCATGGCAGGCTGTTCATGATGCAGGTGCTAAGATGTTTGTCGCTGGTTATAATTTTTATATAGATTATGTTGGTGATCTTTTAGATGTTGCTGTCATTCAGGGTGATCTTAACAAATCACTTGCAGATAAATGGCATGCAAAAGGCAATAAGATCTATTCATATTCAAATCCTCAGTGTGGACAGGAAAACCCCGAGCTCTACAGAAGGAACTATGGCCTTTCACTCTGGAAAAATGGGTATGATGGTGCTATGGATTATGCTTACCAGAAGTTCTATACAAGTGAGTGGAATGACTTTGATAATTCCAGATACCGCGAAGAGACTTTTACATATGTAACCAGTGATGGAATTCTTAAGACAATCGAATGGGAAGGCTTTAGAGAAGGTGTTGACGATGTAAGATATATTTCCACACTTCTTAACAAAATAGACGCTATGAAAAAAGCTGGCAAAGACGTATCTGAGCTTGAAGCTTGGGTAAATTCTATAGATCCAAGCCAGAATCTTGATGACGTGCGCTCTCAGATAATTGATAAGATACTTTCAATTAGCAGTACAAGTACAACGGATGTTAATGCAAATTCAAACGCTGCACCAAAGGATTATGAACTTGCACAGAATTATCCAAATCCATTTAATCCTTCTACATCCATTAAATACTCTATCCCACAGAATTCAATGGTAAGTCTGAAGGTATATGATATACTTGGTAAAGAAGTCGCTTCTTTGGTCAATGAGCAAAAATCAGCAGGAAGCTATGAAGTTAACTTTAATGCTAACAGCCTTTCAGCAGGTATGTATATATATGAACTTAAAGCTGGTAACTTCACTCAGACTAAGAAGATGATGCTCATTAAATAGTGCCATTCGGCACTATTGTAAATAGCATCAAAGGAAAAATAAAAATCATAAAAGCTGCCTTTTTGAAAAAAGGGCAGCTTTTTTTATGGGATAATTTTTTAACACAAAAAATCCTGCCAAACGAACTTGCATTTGCCTTCTTAAGAGCATTAAATTATATAAATATTATGATTTTGATGAGGATATAAATGCAGATAAGATCAGATGATCCTGGATTTGGAGAAAAATACTTTAGTCAAACACAGAGACTAATAAATAAAGATGGTTCCTTCAATATTATTAAGAAAGGAGCAGGCTTTACTCCTAGAGATATTTACCAGTATTTGATAAATATCTCTTGGCCTAAATTCTTCTTAATTATTTTAGCGTTTTATGTTGCTCTTAACTTTGTTTTTGCAATGCTTTATTTCATTGTTGGTGCAGACCACATAAATGGTATAAATTCCCGCAGCTTCATTAATACATATTCGGATTTGTTCTTCTTTAGCGTACAGACCTTTACAACGGTTGGTTATGGTGGAATGATACCTAAGGATTTAATTACAAATATCATTGCAGCTATGGAAACACTAACTGGACTGTTGGGTTTTGCTCTTGCGACGGGGTTGCTTTATGGAAGATTTTCTAGACCTTCGGCTAGAATAATTTATAGTAAAATGGCCCTGATCTCACCATTCAAAGATAAAAATAGCTTCCAATTCAGAATTGCAAATCAAAGAAGAAATACACTAATGGAAATGGAGGCAAAAGTGATGGTGGCTTTTATTGAACGAACTGATGGTCAAAGTGTGAAAAGATACTACGATATGAAACTTGAACGATCATATATTTATTTTTTCCCTTTGAGCTGGACACTTGTGCATCCAATTGATAATGAAAGTCCATTATCTGGTAAGGGGCCTAATGAATTACGAGCACTTGAAGCTGAAATTCTAATACTTATAAAAGGCTTTGATGACACTTTTAGTCAAGTTGTCCATAGCCGTTTCTCTTACAGGTATGATGAAATTATATGGGGAGCAAAATTTAAGAAGACTTTCTTTATTGATGATAATGGAGACTTTGTAATTGATCTGAAAAATATTCATGACTATGAAAAAGAATCATTTCAATACGAGCTCTTATAAAAAGAGGCTAAAGCTTGAATTTAATTTTCAACCAATCATAAGCAGCATTTATCTCTTTTGTTTTTTGCTCGGCAAAATCAACTATTTCTGCTCCTAGATTTTGTACTCTGTCTGGATGATATTTCGATATTTCTTCGAGATATTTTTTCCGTATATCGGATTTTGTCACTCTTCCCTTTAAACCAAGAATTGCTCCGTAATATTTGATCTTCTCCTCTTCTGTAGATCCTGTCGAATCAAATTTGCTTTGTCCCTCAGAACTGGTATCCCTCTTCTCATATTTTTCGTATTTCTCATACTTTTCATATCTTTCATATTTTTCATAGCTTTTCTGTTTCTTTCCCTTTGTAGACTTTTTGTCATATCTGTTATTATAACTTTTGGAGTGAAATGAGGTAAAACCTGAAATATTTTGTAGCGTTATGAAGAATTCTGAATTTCTGTCGCTAGTTTTCCCTATATATTCTAGCATAAACTGATTTAATGAATTCCAGTCTGTGAACTTTATTTTTTCTGCTAAGTGCAGAAGCTGCCTGTTGATTCCTTCTTCTGGAAGATTTATTCGTATCTTTTTTAATCTGTTACTGTCAATAATAGGAGAAATGTATCTTAATAAATGTGTTATCCATTTATCATTAGTACTGTAATATATTAAATTATATAAAATTAAAAATTCACTAAGTATAGTTTGCGAAGGTAATTGAGCAATCAGACTTTGTGAGTAACAAATACATTGCAGATGACCATAAACTGTAAATATAAACTCATTGAGTGTCTGATCAATATCAAGATTAAACCATTTAATAAATATTGTATTTACTGCCGGCTCAAGGAATTGATTTCTGAAATCTATTGATGGTCTAATATTATGAGTGAGAAAATTAAAGGAAAATTCCGTAATGCCACTCTGTACCGATCCTAAGGCGTTCCAGATCTGACAATAAATTTCATCGTAAATGCAATATGCTTCTTCATAATTGCCTAGACTTAATAATAGATCTGCTGCATCGCGTAGTTTCGAAATATTACTCATCTTTCCTTGATCAATTTTTGAGAAAACAATTTATCAATACTTAAGAAAATATAAAAGAGAAAAGAGACTAAAGAGCACACTTATTCACAAAAATGAAAATTATTTCAAATTAATTCGGTAATGAACTTGACATTCGAAGTCTCAGGTTTTATATTTATATTCAAATTAAAACATTATGACAGATATAAACCAAAATATTATACTTAAAAAAGATGCAGTCGCTACTACCGGCAGCAGTGGTTATATTTTGTCTAATTACTCCATTAACGGCATTTCTTTAGAACTCGTTCTACTAGGGATTAGCATTATTCTAGTGCTAGTGGTCATTATTATTAGCATTCTACGCTAAAAATAATCGGTCAATCCCAAATCATTTAATACCATCTAAAACAAAGAAAATTAAATCAGAATTCAGGGATTGACCTGATCCCAAAAGAATTTTTTCTGAAGAACTTAATTTCAGAGGACGTTGTGAGATCTGATTTAATTAAAAAAGGTTTTGATAAAGCACCGCACAGAAGCCTTCTTAAAGCTACTGGTGTTGTTAAAAACGATGAGGATTTCTCTAAGCCATTTATTGGTATCTGTAATTCCTACATTGATATTATCCCTGGTCATGTCCATCTGCAGGATTTTGCTAAAACAATTAAAGAGGCTGTAAGAGAGGCTGGCGGAATACCATTTGAATTCAATACAATTGGAGTTGATGATGGTATTGCTATGGGACATATCGGTATGCGTTATTCTCTGCCAAGCCGAGAGCTGATTGCCGACTGCGTTGAGACTGTTGTTGAAGCCCATAGATTTGACGGCTTGATCTGCATTCCTAATTGCGATAAAATTGTTCCTGGAATGATGATGGCTGCTGTCAGACTTAATATTCCAACTGTTTTTATTTCCGGTGGACCAATGTTAGCTGGAAAAACTTCAACAGGAGAGAAAATCGATCTTATCTCTGTTTTTGAAGGCGTCGGAGAATATAAAGCTGGCGGCATTTCTTTAGAAAAATTAAAAGAGCTCGAGGATTTTGGCTGCCCATCTTGTGGTAGTTGCTCTGGTATGTTTACCGCAAACTCGATGAACTGCTTAATGGAGGCTCTTGGATTTGCACTGCCTGGTAATGGATCTATTTTGGCTATCGATCCAAAAAGAAAACAGTTGGCTAGAGAGGCTGGGCATCGTATCATTTCTTTAATCGAACAAGACCTCAAACCTTCTGATATTCTCTCTCATGAAACTATCTTAAATGCTTTTGCTCTCGATATGGCTATGGGAGGAAGCACAAATACTGTGCTCCATACTTTGGCTATTGCTCATGAGGCTGGATTAGATCTTAGACTTGAGGACCTCAATACTCTTTCAAAACGTATTCCTTATATCTGCAAAGTTAGCCCTGCTACAAAAAAAGTACATATGGAAGACGTTGATAAAGCTGGCGGCATTTCTGCAATATTGAAAGAACTTTCGAAAATTAATGGCGTTCTTGATTTGAGCAGACCTACTGTTACAGGCAAATCTTTGGGCGAAAATATCTCCGATGCTGAAATAAAAGACTATGAGGTTATTCATTCAATTGATAACCCATATTCCAAAACTGGTGGACTTGCTGTTTTGTTTGGCAACCTGGCTCCAAATGGCGCCGTTGTTAAAACTGCTGCTGTAAGTGAAAAACTTTTCAATCACAAAGGACCTGCTAGAGTATATGATTCCCAGGATGAAGCTGTTAATGCAATTATGAATGGTGAGATAATGGCCGGAGATGTAGTTGTTATTAGATATGAGGGGCCTAAAGGTGGACCAGGAATGCCTGAAATGCTCTCTCCTACAAGTGCCATTATGGGAATGGGACTTGGTGACAAAGTTGCATTACTTACCGATGGAAGGTTCTCTGGTGGCACAAGGGGTGCATGCATTGGACATGTCTCTCCAGAAGCTGCTGAAAGGGGTCCCATTGCTGCTCTAAGAGATGGAGATATAATTGAAATTGATCTTAATAACTATATGCTAAAAGTTCACCTAAGTGACGATGAAATAAATCAAAGACTAAAAGCTCTGCCTGAATTTACTCCAAAGATAAAAAGAGGATACCTCGGCAGATATACACAAATGGTCACCTCTGCTAATACTGGTGCCGTATTGAAAAATCCTAACTGAATTTACATAATGACGAAACTTTAAGGAGCAAGGGGAATTTATATATGAAAAAAGCTAAACGGTTTATGACAGGAGCGGAAATATTTTTTGAATGTCTTCGATATGAAAAAGTCAAACATATTTTTGGCTATCCAGGCGGAGCTGTCTTAAAATTATATGAACAACTCTATGATGTGGACTTCCTTGAACATATTCTCGTCAGACATGAGCAAGGTGCTACTCATGCTGCCGAAGGTTATGCTAAGGCTACTGGCAAAGTTGGTGTCGTTCTTGTGACTTCAGGCCCCGGTGCTACAAACACTGTTACGGGTATTGCTGATGCTTATATGGATTCGGTTCCACTTGTTGTCTTTACTGGGCAAGTCGCTTCTCATCTTATTGGTAATGATGCATTTCAGGAAGCAGATATTGTCGGAATTACTAGACCAATTACTAAACATAATTTCCTTGTGCGCGATGTTAAAGAATTAGCTATTACTATCAAACAAGCCTTCTACATTGCTTCTACTGGAAGACCTGGCCCGGTTTTGGTTGATTTGCCTAAAGATGTTATTAATTCATCGTGCGATTTCGAGTACCCGGAAGAAATTGACCTGAAAGGATATAAACCTGTTTATTTTGGACATCAAAACCAAATAAAGAAAGCTGCTGAAATGTTAAAAAAAGCAAAAAAACCTTTGCTCTATGTTGGTGGCGGTGTAATTATGTCTGGTGGTACTAATGAATTAGCTATCTTGGCTAAAGAGAATAATTTACCCGTTACTATGACTCTTCAGGGCTTAGGTTCTTTCTCTGGTATTGAAGATCAGTCACTTGGCATGCTTGGTATGCATGGCACCTATTGCGCTAATATGGCTGTAAATAACTGCGACCTTTTAATTGCTCTTGGTGCTAGATTCGATGACCGCGTTACTGGTAACCCGGATACTTTTGCAAAAGATGCTTACAAGATCCATGTCGATATTGATCCAACTGCTATTGACAAAAATGTAACTGTAGATCTTCCGATTGTTGGAGATGTTAAACATGTTCTTGCTGAAATAGCTTCAGAATTGTCTGAACCTTTAAAATATGATGAGTGGTGGGATCAGATCAATAGCTGGAAAGATGAATGTCCACTCCTCTATGAGGATAATGATGGAAGGCTCAGAACTGAATTTGTAATTGAAAGTCTTTTTAATAAAACTAAGGGAAATGCCGTAATAGTTTCTGATGTTGGACAGCATCAGATGTGGACCGCTCAGTATTTCAATTTTACAAATCCTAGATCTTTTATTACTAGCGGTGGACTTGGTACAATGGGCTTTTCTGTCCCTGCTTCTATTGGCGCTTCCTTTGGCGTTAAGGATAAACCCGTTATCTCAATCAACGGTGACGGTGGTTTCCAGATGAATATCCAGGAGTTGGTTACTGCTGTTGCATATAAGCTTCCGATAAAATTTGTTGTTATTAACAATAGCTTTCTTGGAATGGTAAGACAGTGGCAGGAACTGTTTCACCTGGAAAAATATAGTTTTACAGACTTATCAGCAAGTAATCCTGATTTCGTAAAAGTTGCTGAAGCTTTTGGTCTGAAGGCTTTCCTTGTTGAATCTCCTAAAGAAATGAAGTCAACACTTGATAAAGCATTCGAAATTAATAACGGCCCTGTACTTATTGAATGCAGAGTTGTTCAGGAAGATATGGTTTTCCCGATGATCCCTCCTGGAGCTTCGGTTGAAAGCATGATTGTAAAAAGATTAAATTCAAAACAATAACCGAAAATTTATGAAGCATATAATATCAGTATTACTAGAAAACAGATTTGGTGCCTTTAACCGTGTCGCTACTATGTTTAGTGGAAAGGGGTTTAATATTCAAAGCATCTCAATCGGTGAGACTGAAATGCCAGAAACTTCAAGGATGACTCTTGTAACAAGCGGCGATGATAAAATAATAGAACAAGTTGTAAAACAGTTAAATAGACTAATTGATACAATTAAGGTAGTGGACCTTACTCAAAGCTCAAATATTATTAGGGAAATGGCTTTGATTACTGTCTTCTATCAAAAAGGTACTCGTTCAGAAATTACCAATATCTGCAATATCTTCAGAGGTAACATTGTAGATATTAATAATAAAACATTAACTCTTGAAATTACTGGTCCACCAGATAAAATTGATGCAGCTGTCAATGTTTTGATGGGATATGGAATAAAAGAAATGGCTCGCTCAGGTGCTGTCGCACTTAAAAGGGGTGAACAAATAAAGGATCAGCGAAAAGAAACAACATTTACTCAATTATAATAGGGAAAGTAAAAAATGAAAGTTTATTATGAACAAGATGCAGATCTTAGCCTTCTAAAAGATAAAAAAATTGCAGTCCTTGGCTTCGGTAGTCAGGGGCATGCTCATTCTTTAAATTTGGCAGATAGTGGTATGAATGTCTGTGTCGGTTTAAGAAAAACAAGTGCTTCTTGGCCAAAGGCTGAAAAAGCTGGCCTCTGTGTTAAAACTGTTAGTGAAGCCGTTAAATGGGCTGACGTGGTTATGATTTTATTGCCCGACCAGACTCAGAAAAAAGTTTATGATGAAGAAATTGCTCCAAATCTTAAGTCTGGTAGTACTCTTGCATTTGCTCATGGATTCAATATCCATTTTAAGCAGATCGTACCTCCTGCAGACATTAATGTCATGATGATCGCTCCTAAGGGACCAGGCCACCTTGTTAGAAGAACTTATCTTGAAGGTGCTGGTGTTCCATGCCTTTTTGCTGTCGCTCAGGATCCATCCGGACAAACAAAAGCTTTGGCTCTGGCTTGGGCAAAGGGTATTGGCGGTACAAAAGCTGGTGTAATTGAAACTAATTTTAAAGATGAAACTGAAACCGATCTGTTTGGCGAGCAGGCTGTCTTATGCGGTGGCTCTGCTGAACTTATTAAGGCTGGATTCGAAACTTTGACTGAAGCTGGTTATCCTCCCGAACTTGCTTATTTCGAATGTATGCATGAAATGAAACTGATTGTTGACCTTTATTATGAAGGTGGCCTTTCAAGAATGAATTATTCTGTTAGCGAAACTGCTGAATATGGCGGTATGACCAGAGGTAAAAGACTAATTACTGCAGAGACCAAAAAGGAAATGAAAAAGATTCTTACTGAAATACAGACTGGACAGTTTGCAAAAGAATGGTTAGATGAATGTAACTCAGGCTTGAAGAATATGGAAGTCATGCGTAAGGAAAATAACGAGCACCCAGTTGAAAAGGTTGGCGCTAAATTAAGAGCAATGATGAGCTGGTTATTCAAAAAACAACCAAAAGAAGAGGTCGGCGTATGAGTTTTAAGGTAATGCTGCTACCCGGTGACGGAATAGGGCCTGAAGTGGTCGATGCTGCTGTTTGTGTTATTGACAAAATATCGAATAAATTTAACTTGAAATTTGAATTTGACCGTGGACTTATTGGCGGTTGCTCTTTAGATCAATTTGGCGTTCCTATTACAGATGAAACTTTGAATAAATGCCTTATGGCTGATGCAGTTATCTTAGGTGCTGTTGGCGGCCCTAAATGGGAATCTTTGCAACACAACTTAAAACCTGAAGCAGCATTATTGAAACTTCGTAAATCACTCGAACTCTTTGCTAATATTCGTCCTGCAAAAGTTTATGATAGCCTTGCTGATTCATCAACATTAAAGTCTGATGTATTACGAGGTACTGATTTTGTAGTAGTGCGTGAACTAACCGGGGGAGTTTACTTCGGTACTCCCCGCGGTTTTGATGATAATCGCGGATGGAATACTATGGAGTACAGCCGTTACGAAGTTGAACGTATTGCTAGACATGCTTTTGAATTGTCTCTCACAAGAGGAAAAAGGGTTACTTCTGTCGATAAGGCTAATGTCCTTGATTGCTCTCAGTTCTGGAGAAAGATCGTTCATGAAATCCATAAGGATTATCCTGAAGTTACACTAAACGATATGTACGTTGATAATGCAGCTATGCAGATAGTTAGAAATCCAAAGCAGTTTGACGTTCTTCTTACCTCAAATCTCTTTGGTGACATTTTAAGTGATATTTCAGGTATTATTACTGGCAGCCTGGGAATGCTTCCATCTGCTAGCCTTGGTAAAGATCATGCCCTTTATGAACCAATCCATGGATCAGCTCCTGATATTGCTGGTCAGAATAAAGCTAATCCTATTGCAACTATTGCTTCTGTTGCTATGATGTTCGGCTACTCTCTCAAAAACTATGAGGCAGCTGCACTTATTGAAAAAGCAATAGATAAAACACTTTCAGGTGGTTACAGGACTGCTGATATTTTCTCACAAGGAACAGTTCTGTTAAATACAAAAGAAATGACTCAAATGATATTAAAGAACATAGATGAAATTAGTGATTAGCTATGTTTCTTTATTGAGAAAAATTTTATAGAGGATCAAACTTGGATAACAAAATTATTATTTTTGATACAACACTTAGAGATGGGGAGCAGTCACCAGGTGCTTCATTGAATATTTATGAAAAACTGGAGATTGCCCGTCAGTTAGTTAAACTTAATGTGGATGTAATTGAGGCAGGTTTTCCTGTCTCTTCCCCGGCTCAATTTGAAGCAGTTAAAAGAATTGCTGAAGAATGTACTGCTGTTATTACTGCTCTTGCCAGAGCAAAAGAAATTGATATTAAAACTGCTTACGAAGCTCTCAAAGAAGCTAAGAAACCAAGGATTCATACTTTTACTAGTACTTCAGATATCCATATACTTGGAAAGTTCGGCGATGATAAATATGGGACATCTCTTGAAGAAAAAAGAAAAACTGTCTTAAAAATGTCCTATGATGCTGTCGCTTATGCAAAGACTTTTGTACAGGATGTTGAGTTTTCTGCCGAAGATGCAGGAAGAACTGATATAGGTTATTTGTCTGAAGTAGTTGAAGCTGCTATTGAAGCGGGAGCTACTACTGTTAATATTCCAGATACAACGGGATATACCTTCCCATCTGAGTTTGGTAACAAAATTGCCGAGCTTAGAAAGAGAGTTTCCAATATAGATAAAGCTGTCATTAGCGTTCACTGTCATAATGATCTAGGCCTTGCAGTTGCAAACAGCCTCTTTGCTCTTGATATGGGAGCCCGCCAGGTTGAATGCGCTGTTAATGGCATTGGTGAAAGAGCTGGTAATGCTTCTTTAGAAGAAATTGTTATGGCAATTACTACTAGAAAAGATCTCTGTGGCTATACTACCAATATTAATACTAAAGAAATATATAAGACCAGTCGTATGGTCTCAGGTTTTACGGGGCTTGTTATTCAACCTAATAAAGCTATTGTTGGTGAAAATGCTTTTGCGCACGAGTCAGGTATTCATCAGGATGGAGTCTTAAAAAATAAACAAACCTATGAAATCATTACACCTGATACAGTCGGCGTTGAACACTCAAAGATAGTCCTTGGTAGACACTCAGGCAGACATGGCCTTAAAGCCAGATTAATTGAGCTGGGCTATCATTTCTCAGAAGATGAATTGAATACAATTTATGATAAATTCCTTAAACTTGCCGATAAGAAAAAAGAGATATTCGACGAAGATCTTAGAGTTATGATGGGTGACAAAATCTATAAAGAGAAAGACTTGTTCGAACTTATCTCTTTACAAATTCAGGCTGGTACAAACTCAATCCCAACTGCAACAATCAGAATAAAAATCAAGGATACTCTTCTTCAGGAGTCTTCTACTGGCGATGGTCCTGTTGATGCTTGTTTTAATGCTATCGAACGGGCCCTTCAGATTAAACCTTCTGTTGAATCTTACAACGTTAGATCTGTTACCTCAGGCAGACAGGCCATGGGTGAAGCAATCGTAAGAATTAGATGCGAGGAAAAATCTTTTACAGGACGTGGCGTTTCTACTGATATTATCGAAGCTAGTACACTGGCTTACCTGAAGGCAATAAATCAACAATTTATTTTTACAAATACTGAAATAGAACTGGATGATAATTATCCAATACTTAAAATGGCATAGAAAAGGAAATTATAATGGGAATGACAATAACTGAAAAAATACTTTCAAAATCAGCCAAAAGATTAAAGGTAATTCCAGGTGAGAATGTTTGGCTGAATGTAGATGTACTTATGACACACGATGTTTGCGGCCCACCTACAATCGATATTTGGAAAAGAGAGTTCGGTAAGGATGCTAAAATATGGGATAAGAATAAGCTCGTTATATTTCCTGATCATTATATATTTACTTCCAACCCGCATGCTAATAGAAATGTTGAACTCTTACGCCAGTTCGCTTCAGAATATCAACTTCCTAATTATTATGACGTTGGAACCGACAGGTATAAAGGTGTTTGTCATATAGCTCTTGCTGAAGAGGGGTACAATGTTCCTGGAACTGTCCTCTTTGGTACTGATTCTCATACCTGTACCTCTGGTGCATTCGGTATGTTCTCTACAGGAGTAGGCAACACTGATGCAGCATTTATTCTTGGAACAGGTAAAATTTGGGAGAAAGTCCCTGAATCAATGAAATTTACATTCGATGGCGTGATGCCTCCTTATCTTACCGCTAAGGATCTTATCCTGCAAATTCTTGGCGATATTTCTACCGATGGAGCTACTTATTGCGCTATGGAATTCGATGGTGAAGCAATTCACAGTCTCTCTGTCTATGAACGCATGACTCTTACTAATATGGCAATTGAAACGGGTGCAATAAATGGAATAATTTCTGTTGATGATCTTACACGTGAATTTCTTTCTTCTAAATGCAGACAGGATTATGAAGTCTTTTATAGTGATCCGGATGCAAAATATTTGAATAAATATAACTATGACGTATCTAAACTTGAGCCCCTTGTTGCTAAACCCCATAGCCCTGATAATAAAGATACTGTCAGAAATGTCCAGGGAACTAAACTTACAAGATGTTATATAGGCTCATGTACAGGTGGGAAAATTACAGATTTTGAATTTGCTGCTGGAATTCTTTGTGGTAAAACTGTAAAAGCTCCGACTTTTATTGTTCCGGGAAGTACTTTAGTTGCTAAACAGTTGGAAGAAAGAAAACTCAATGGCATCTCATTGAAGGATATATTTCTTAATGCTGGTTGCAACCTGGCTCAACCTTCTTGTGCTGCTTGTCTTGGAGGACCTTCCGATACTTTCGGCCGCGCAGTTGATGGTGATACCGTAATTTCTACAACTAATAGAAATTTCCCAGGAAGAATGGGTAGTAAAAAGTCTGGAGTCTATCTTGCTTCTGCTCTTACTGTTGCAGCAAGTGCTATTAATGGTGTTATTACTGATCCCAGAGAGTTCATTTTATAATATTAAAGGTGAAAAATGGAAAATATAATTTCAGGTATAGCTTATGTACTTGGTGATAATATAGATACTGATCAGATTATACCGGCTGAACATCTGGTTTATAGTACTAGTGATAAAGAAGAATTGAAAAATTATGGCCGGTTCGCTCTCTCAGGTGTCCCTGTTGAACAAGCAGGCCTGCCAGAGGGTGGAAAAAATTTCATTACTTCTGATGATTATAAATCTCAATATTCAATTATCATCGGAGGATCAAACTTCGGCTGTGGCTCTTCACGCGAACATGCCCCTTTGGCTCTTAGTGTTGCTGGAATCAAAGCAGTTGTCGCTGAATCTTATGCTAGAATCTTTTATAGGAATTCAATTGATGGCGGATTTCTTATTCCTTTTGAATCTCCTATGAAACTTAATTGTGCAATAAATACAGGCGATGTTGTTGAAATAAATGTTGAAGAAAATACGATTAAGGACCTTACTACTGGATTTCGCTACTCACTTAATTCCCTGGGGAGCGTTTATGAAATTGCTCAGGCTGGAGGTTTATTTGAATATGCAAGAAAATCTGGTATGCTAGAAAAATAATTTTTATGGCTAAATACTTTTTATAAGGATACGAATTGAAAACTGAAACCATTGAGCTATTTGATACTACTCTTCGTGATGGAACACAAGCTGAGGGTATTAATATTTCTGTCCAGGATAAGATGGAAATCGCCATTAAGCTGGATGAATTTGGTATTGATATTATCGAAGGGGGATGGCCCGGTAGTAATCCGCGGGATGAGGAATTCTTTAGAATCGCTAAACAACTGAATCTAAAAAATGCCCAGATGTGTGCCTTTGGCTCTACAGCC
>JAUZPB010000114.1 GCA_030706145.1 Bacteroidota bacterium | reverse complement strand
GGAGGTAAGGGGAATAAATGACAAAATCTTTATGTAAATAAGATCTGGATTTTCTATCACCTTTAAAGATATAATAAGAGGCAGTGTCATGATCAGACTAATATAATTTGTAAAGTGCTGCGCTTCCTGCTCATTGTTTACAATTGATCCGGCACCTACAAAAATTGAAGCATAAAGCAAATATCCAAGAATAAAATATAAGGCTGTTAAACCGGCATTTGAAAACAACTCGTTTGGTATTATTCCTAAGGCTAAGAGTCCAAATGCTAATAGAGCCCATACTAAGATTTGAAATAATCCCAGAGCTCCAAGTCCCAGGACTTTTCCCATAAGTATCTCTTTTGAGGAACAACTAGAAAGAAGGATTTCCATTATACGGCTCGACTTTTCTTCAATAGTACTTCTTATTAGCTGCCCGCCAGAAAAGAGTATAAGCATAAATAAGAGCAAAATAGATACTAATGCAGGCAGGAAAACCATGACTTCTTCGAAGGGATTATCATTATTACCTTTGATCACTTTCACTGCATCATCTAGCCCAATACCATCTATTAGGGCGCCTGTTACATTTTTGTCTACAGCTATTTTATCTGCAACTATATCGCTTAATTTTTGTTTTAGGAGTATATCGCTAAGAATTTTTTCTAACGAATAAATTTCATTTGAATTTAATGATGGAGAATGTCTTAAGGTGGCCTTTAACTTTCCATGCGAATATTCTAATAAAAGAGATGCCTTTACTAATCCTGTCTCTACGGACTTATAAGCTTGAAAAATTTTTGAATCGTTTGACTGTTCAGATTTGAAAAGATCTAATATTATATATTTCCCCTTACCATCACTAGACTTATAGTTATCCAGTGACATTATTATCTCTCCCTTAAATGATTCTGTAAGGTCAAGTATACCGATTGGAATTGGTTTACTTTGGGGCTCTTGCTTAAGGAGAATTACCGGTCCAATACTTACCAGGCCTATCACAATAGGAAATAGAATAACAAAAACAATAAATGCTTTTGTTCTTACTTTTTCAACAAATTCAAATCTGGCAATTTTAATTGCTTTTTTCATTTTATTTTAACCAGTCTGTTTTTTTTTACTTTTTCAGGAAGCCTTTTGGATAGTCTCCAGGAATATATCATATAAAGATGGATCTGCTGAAGAGAAGTAGTTAATATTAAGACTGCCGGAAATTAAACGAATAAGGTCAGAGGGCTTAAAGTTTTCTGCAAGTTCAATCTTTGCCTTTGTATTGTCAATTGAAAGAACCTTTACCATTGGGAATTCACTAAGCACACCACCTGCATTGCCTTCAAAGCCAATGTTGTAATAATTCGATGAGTAGCGCTTTTTTATTTCTCTCAGGTTTCCCTTTAATATCTCTTGTCCTTTGTTTATGACGAGTATTTTATTACAAAGCGTCTCTGCAATCTCCATAAGATGAGTACTTATGATGACGATTTTTCCATCTTCAATAAATTCAGCTATTATTGCTTTTATAAACTGCTGATTCAACGGGTCGAATCCTGAAAATGGTTCATCAAGCACAAGGAGTCTTGGATTATGTAAAATTGATGAAATAAATTGTACCTTCTGCTGATTGCCCTTAGAGAGTTCTTCAAGAGGTCTGCTGCCATATTGGCTTATTTCCAGGCGCTCTAACCAGTGGGCACCTTCGTTTAGTGCTGCCTTTTTTGTCATGCCTTTTAATTCACCAAAATATCTTAAGATGCTGATGACCCTGCTTTTTTTGTATAGACCTCTTTCTTCAGGAAGATACCCTGTCTTGTTAAGAAAATCTTCACCAATGGGTTTTCCATTGAAAGTTATTTTCCCCTGCGTAGGTTTTATTATATTGAGTATCATTCTGATTGTAGTTGTCTTTCCAGCCCCGTTTGGCCCTAGTATACCAAAGATCTCTCCAGGCGAGACATCAAAAGAAACATCCTTTACAGCTATTGTCTCTTTGTATTTTTTATAAATATTATCTACTAATAGCATTTATTTCTTATCTGCCTTTTTTACTTGGAAGTAGAAGTATCTATCTGCAAGGTATTTTTTGCAAAGTTTTTGTCTCAAGGTTATGCCCCCTTAGCGAAAGAAAGCCTTCTAGTTTCAATTTAATTATTTTTTCAACAATCCCAACTATTTTAATGATTCCCATTAGCTTACTGAAAAATTTCAGGATCAAAGGTTATCTGTTTTCGCGTGGATGTTTTCCCTCAGAAATAAAAAGTTTGTTCATGAATTAGCAATTAAGTATATTTACGGAAGATTTTATTGAATATTTAGCATCTGTCGTTCAAAATAGCATTAAGAAAAAGAGGGAAAACCTGCAAAAAGAGACTGTTTTTTGTTAAATAGATTGAATTTTTTTCTTAAATTTGTAGTTTAATTGAATGATTACAGGCTTGAAAATTACCCTGATTTAGGCCATTTTGTTCTTGCATGAATTAGTGGGCTCTGTAATCGGTTAAATAATAAACAGTTATCAATATTGACTATCAGGTCAGAGATAATTATATTTTGATGCTTTTTTTGAAAGTTTTTGCTATATGATAATCAAATTCACAAATTACACTGACAGCATACACGATTTAGATTTTGATGAGACAGTTGAATCGGTTGGATTAGGGAAGCCTTTTTTAGGCGATGTAAAGTTAAAGGTCAGGATGGATAAGTCGCATTCACAGATAGTTCTTAACTGCGATCTTGATACAGAAGCTGAATTAGTATGTGACAGATGCAACGAAGAGTTTGTAGGTAAGTTAAACAGGAAATTTAAACTCATATATTTGTTTGGGGAGAAGCCGGAAGATAGCGAAACACCGGATTTATATTACTTATCATTAGAGAATGATAAGATAAAATTAAATGGCGATGTTGTTGATTATGCTGTCCTCTCAATTCCAATGAAGAATTTGTGCAAGGAAAACTGTAAGGGGCTTTGTCCGCATTGCGGTACGAACTTAAATCATTCGAGCTGTGAATGTGGAAAAGAAGAAGTTAATCCTGTATGGGCTCCATTACTGAAATTGAAGAATAATTCTAAAAATAAATAACGGAAAGAAAATGCCAAATCCAAAACGTAAATGGTCAAAGAGTAGAAGAGACAAAAGAAGGACTCATTATAAGGCAGAAGCACCAACTTTGGCTACCTGCAGTAATTGCGGAGAAATGAAACTTAATCATAGAGCTTGCCCGAACTGTGGCTATTATGCCAGCCGTTCTATGTTTGTACCTAAGGGCTAATCCTTTCTATGGAACATTCCGAGGTTAATTCTCACTGTAGAATAGTTGTAGATGCAATGGGGGGTGATTTCGCCCCTCAGAATGCTGTCTTGGGTGCACTGCAGGCAGCAAGTATGGACACTTCGATCGAACTGTTTTTGGTCGGTCGCAAAAATGAGATCCTTGATGTAATTAATAAGAACAATCTGCACTTTGATGATTCTCATATCATTCATGCAGATGAAGTTATTACTATGTCAGATTCACCCGTTCTGGCCTTAAAAACCAAACCGAATTCATCAATCGTTGTAGGGGCTAAGTTAGTCCGTGAAAAAAAAGCCGATGCATTTGTTAGTGCCGGAAATACCGGTGCAATGATGTCTGCTTCAACTTTGATAATCGGACGTATTCCCGGCGTTGGTAGACCAACAATTGGCACAATAATGCCTGCCGAAACTGGAATATGTACGATTTTCGACGTTGGCGCTAGTGTCGATTCTAAACCAAATCATCTGCTTGAGTATGCTGTTATGGGATCTATCTTTGTTCGTGAGATCTATGGTATCAAAGATCCCAAAGTTGGCCTGCTTAGCGTTGGGGAAGAGGATTCAAAAGGTAATAAAGTTACTGCAAGTGCTTTCAAAATGTTGAAGAAAACAAAACTTAACTTCGTCGGCAATATCGAAGGACGCGATATTCTTAAAGGAAAGGTCAATGTCGTTGTTTGTGACGGTTTTGTTGGTAATATTTTGCTGAAATTTGCTGAAAGTTTTGTAGGCCTGTTAAAAAGTAAAATTAAGGCTTTCGCTTATAAAGGCCTTATTAATAAAATACGAGTACTTCTTATGAAAGGTACGCTTAAAATGGTAATGAAGGAATTCGATTACCAGAGCTATGGCGGTGTGCCTTTACTTGGAGTAAATGGCATTAGCATTATTGGACATGGCTCCAGTAGCGTCCTGGCTATTAAGAATATGGTCTTGAGGGCAAAAGAAATGTACGATAAAAATCTAACCAATAAAATCGAAGAGTCGTTAAAAGAGTATGCAAACATTTCAGAATAACAAAAATAGAAAGTTTAATGCCGTAATTACCGGCGTCGGTATGTATTTCCCTGAAAAAGTCATGGATAACAAGTTCTTTGAATCTATTGTCGATACTTCAGATGAATGGATAATGACAAGAACCGGTATTAAAGAACGCCGTTTACTAGAAGAAGGCGGCACAAGCGTTATGGCAACAAAAGCCGTTGAGGATCTCCTAAAGTCGAAGAATATGTCGGCTGAAGAAATTGACCTTATCATCTGTGCAACTGTTACACCTGATATGTTCTTCCCGGCTACTGCATGTCTGGTTCAGGATAATATTGGTGCTAAAAATGCCTGGGGCTTTGACCTTTCGGCTGCCTGCTCAGGTTTCCTTTTTGCTCTTAAAACTGGCGCTCAGTTTATTGAAAGTGGTGCTTATAAGAAAGTTGTTGTTATTGGCGCAGATAAAATGTCGGCCATAACTGATTATACAGACAGAAACAATTGTATACTCTTTGGCGATGGAGCTTCTGCTGTACTACTCGAACCTACAGAAGATTTTAACTACGGCATACAGGATGCAATCCTTCATGTCGATGGCTCTGGACGCAGTCATCTTTGCATGACTGGCGGCGGCAGCTGGAATCCTCCTAGCCATGAAACTGTTGATAAAAAAATGCACTATATTTACCAGGAAGGCAAGGCTGTCTTTAAGGTAGCTGTCGTTGGTATGGCAGATGTTACTACACAGATAATGGAGAAAAATAGCCTTTGTTCAGAGGATATTGCTTACCTTGTTCCTCATCAGGCTAATTTGAGAATTATTAGCGCTACAGCTGAAAGAATGGGTATTACAAAAGATAAGGTAATGATAAATATTGACCGCTACGGAAATACTACCTCTTGCACAATTCCTTCCTGCCTTACAGAATATTATCGCGCCGGTAAAATAAAAAAAGGTGACAAACTGATACTAGCAGCTTTTGGTGCTGGTTTTACCTGGGGCTCAATTTATTTGGTATGGGGAGTCGACTAAAATGGCTAAAAGAGCTTTTATTTTCCCTGGACAGGGAGCACAGTATGTAGGAATGGCAAAGGATCTCTTTGAGAATTCTGTAGAAGCAAAGGAAATGATCTTAATGGCCGATGATGCCATAGGTGTTAAGTTATCTGAGATCATGTTTAATGGCCCTGAGGATACTCTTAAACAAACTGAGTTTACTCAGCCGGCAATTTTCCTGCACAGTGTCGTTCTTGCAAGTCTTATAAGAAATTTTGACTGCAATATGGCTGCCGGCCATTCACTCGGTGAATATTCGGCTTTAGTTGCTGCGGGTGCTATTCAGTTTTATGATGCCATTCAGCTTGTAAGAACAAGAGGCATGGCTATGCAGAAAGCAGGAGTTACTTATCCTGGTACTATGGCTGCAATTATTGGACTCCCATCTGAAAAGCTTGAGGCTATTTGCGCTGAAGCTACTAAAGAAGCTGGCGTTGTTCAGTGTGCTAACTTTAACTCACCAGGACAGGTTGTTATTTCAGGCTCTGTTGATGGTGTTAGAAAAGCAATGCAAATGTGCAAAGAAAGTGGTGCAAAGCTTGTAAAAGAACTCGTTGTTAGCGGCGCTTTTCATTCTCCACTTATGAAGCCTGCCGTTGACGAGCTATCAGCTAAACTTTGCTCGACTAATATTTGCGATGCAAAGATCCCTGTTTATGCAAATGTTACTGCTAAGGCTGTTAGTTCAAAAGAGGAAATAAAAGATCTTCTTATTAAACAGCTCGATTCTCCTGTTCGCTGGGATGAAACAATAGCTAATATGATTAGCGACGGGGCAGAGGAATTTGTTGAAATAGGTCCTGGAAAAGTTCTTCAGGGTCTTGTAAAAAGAATTAATCCCAATGTAAAATGCATTGGCATAGATAAATATTCTGACCTAGAAAGGTATCTCTAAAAATGTCTGATCAGCAGCAAATGAAAGTAATAAAAGGCCTGAAGATCGATCCCATTGTCTTTACACAGAAATTTGTAAAGGGATGCGATATCTGCCTTTGCTCAGGTGAGTGTTGTTATTACGGTGTATATGCTGAAAGTACTGAATTTGAAATGCTTATGGCTATGAAAGATAGGATCATCCGCTCGATGGATGATTCGCAAACAACCGATGCCGAGCAGTGGTTTGAAGAGCCTACAGAAGACAGCGATTTTGCCTCCGGCATTGCTGTGGGCACTGAAGTCTATAATGGGAAATGTGTATTTCTCGATAAACAGGGCTTCTGTACACTTCAGAAAATTGCAATGGAAGATGGGGAAAACAAGTGGAAATATAAACCTCTTTATTGTATATTGTTCCCATTGGTTATTTCAGATGGTGTACTCTCAGTAGATGATGAGCACCTTGGCCGTATGCATTTCTGCAATAGAGCTGAGAATCAGACTTCAACTGTCTTTGATGTATGCAAAGAAGAAATTAAACATGTTCTGGGTGAAGACGGATTTGCTGAGCTTGAAGACTATAGAAAAGAGTATTTTGAGCAATTATCCGAAAGTGAATCTCCTTCAGTAATTTTAGAGAAAGACAAATAAGCTTAAACAAATAAATACAGGCCGAGGAAAATTGAATTTAACAGGAAAAAAAGCAATAGTTACAGGTGGTTCCAGAGGAATTGGAAAAGCAATAGTAATGGAACTGGCTGCTCAGGGTTGTAGTGTTGTTTTTACTTATCAAAACTCTGAAGAGGCTGCAAAGCAAATTGAATTTGAAGCATCCAAAGATGATGTGAAAGTATTGGGCTTTAAGGCTAATGCCGCATCATTTCAGGAGGCTGAAAAGACTATTCAGTTTGCTCTTGAGAACCTTGGTGGAGTTGATATTTTAGTCAACAATGCTGGTATTACACGTGATGGTTTACTGTTAAGAATGTCAGAACAAGACTTTGATAATGTGATTAGTGCTAATCTAAAGAGTGTGTTTAACTATACAAAGGCTGCCATTAAACCTATGATGGCACAAAGGTATGGAAAGATTGTTAATATTGCTTCAGTTGTAGCTGTCATTGGTAATCCTGGCCAGGCAAATTATGTTGCCGCTAAGGCAGGGGTTATTGGTATTACTAAGTCAAATGCAAAGGAATTTGCATCACGTAATATTAATGTTAATGCCGTTGCACCAGGTTTTATAGCAACAGATATGACTGCTAAATTAAACGACAAACAGAAAGAATCAATGCTTGCAAATATTCCCATTAAGAGGGAAGGAAAAGCAGAAGAAGTCGCTAAGGTCGTTAGTTTCTTATGCAGTTCCGATGCTGATTATATCACCGGACAGGTTATTTCCGTTGACGGCGGAATGGCAATGTAATTTTTATACTTAATTAACTATAAACAAAAGGAGAAAAAATGGACGTTGAAGCTAAAGTAAAAGAAATAGTTATGGACAAATTAGGTGTTGAAGAATCACAAGTTACACCTGAGGCTTCATTTACTAACGATTTAGGCGCAGATTCATTGGATATCGTTGAATTGGTTATGGGTTTTGAGAGTGCTTTCGGCATTTCAATTCCTGATGAAGATGCTGAAAAAATCGGAACAGTCGGTGATGCTGTTAGTTATTTGAAAGAGAAAGTTTCTTAATTATAGCATTTTTATTTGTACTGTTTTTTACTTTGAGTGCATGCAGCTTTTTTCAAACTGGCTGCATTTTCTCAGGTCATTTTGTTGGTAAGGGAAACTATTCCCTTATAAAAATTATTTCTTTACGTTAGTTTGAAGTGCAGGAATTATTCCTTAAGATTATTACACTGATAAATAATTCCTGCACAATTATTAGTGTGTTAAGTTTTTTTTACAAAAAATTTAGGAGTCTTTTATGAGCAGAAGGAGAGTAGTAGTAACCGGTATGGGTGCAATTACTCCGATTGGAATTGGTTTAGAGGATTACTGGCAGGGACTTATAGAAGGAAGAAATGGGGTTTGCCTTATTTCAAAATTCGATGCATCCAGTTTTGATACGAAATTCGCTGCGGAAATTAAGAATTATGATCCTAGCCTCTGGTTTGATAAAAAGAGTGTCAAAAGAATGGATCCTTATGCTCAGTATGCCGTACTAACTGCTGATATGGCATTGAAAGATTCCGGAATTAACCTTGAAAAAGTTAACCTGGAAAGATTTGGAGCCGTAATCGGTAGCGGTATTGGTGGAATGGATACAAATCAAAAGCAACATTTCGCTTACTTCCAGGGTGGTGCTAGCAAAATTAGTCCGTTCTTCGTACCAATGATGATCTCTAATATTGCTGCAGGTCATATTGCAATAAGATTTGGAGTAAAAGGACCTAACTATGCTACGACCAGTGCTTGTGCTACTGGTTCCCATGCAATTGCTGATGCTATGATGCTCATTGAAAGAGGTTCTGCCGATATAATGTTTGCAGGCGGAAGTGAAGCTGCTATTACAGAAATGGCTATTGGCGGTTTTAATTCATTGACTGCTCTTTCAACAAATAATGATAATTTCCAGAAAGCTTCGCGTCCTTTTGATAAAAATAGAGATGGTTTTGTTATGGGCGAAGGTGCTGCTACATTAGTTCTTGAGGAATATGAGCACGCAGTTAGCAGAGGCGCAAGAATTTATGCTGAAATTGTTGGCATTGGTCTTACAGACGATGCTTATCATATGACTGCTCCTTCTCCAGGAGGTGAAGGTGCCGTTCGTTCTATGAGAGAAGCTGTAAAAGATGCAGGTATTGCTCTCGAACAGGTAGATTATATTAATGCTCACGGTACATCTACCCCATACAATGATCTTAACGAAACTTTGGCAATAAAGACACTTTTTGGTGATCATGCCTATAAGATGCTCGTTAGCTCTACAAAATCTATGACCGGTCACTTACTCGGTGCTGCCGGCGCTATTGAGGCTGTTGCATCTATTAAGGCTCTTCAAGAGGGTATTGTTCCTCCAACTATTAACCTGGAAGAACCAGATCCTGAATGCGATCTGAACTATTGCCCTAACCTTGCCGTTAAGAAAGATATTACTTATGCTTTGAGTAATACATTTGGATTCGGTGGACATAACGCTTCGTTGTTGTTTAAAAAATTTTAGGACTTAATGTTTGAATCTTAGGGTACTAAGTTTCCTCAATAGGGTGAGTAAGTTACGACCTTTTGGAAACAAATCGAAATTTAAGGGTTATCCTGACGATTTTGCCAAGCTTTTAGTAGATAAATTGGGACGCCTGGAAAAACTTCTGGGCTTCCGTATTAAAGATCCTACTTTCTATGTGAAAGCTATAACTCATAGATCATTTGCGGAATTTACTGATTATAACCTCCGGTCAAATGAGCGTCTCGAATTTCTGGGCGATTCTGTCCTGGGTTTGGTTATTGGCGAATACGTCTTTAAGGATTTCCCAAATAAAGACGAGGGATTCCTGACTAAAACCCGTTCTGCGCTGGTTAACAGGGTTGCTTTGGCCCATGCCGCAGAAAGAATTAACCTCATCGATTATATGCTCGTCAGTAGTAATTTCCTTACAATGAGTGAAAAAGGCGCGCATTCTATTGTCTCTAATGCCATTGAAGCTCTCGTAGGGGCTATATACCTCGATAAAGGCTTAATTGTTGCCAGGAAATTTGTCGAAAAAACCATTATTGAACCTGGCATTAAAGAAGGTATTCTTCTTGTCGACAGAAACTTTAAGAGCCAACTTCTGGAATTTACACAAGCCCACAAACTGGAAAACCCAGTTTATAAGATTCTCAAAGAAGAAGGACCAAACCATAATAAGATCTTTACAGTTGAGGTCCTTATTGATACTGTCAGCTATGGGGTTGGAGAAGGCAAAAATAAAAAAACTGCCGAACAGAACGCCGCTCAGGATGCACTGATGAAAATAGGGGAAATGAAGATTGAGGCCTGAACAAGGCCTTTTTTATTTTTTCACAGAATCTCTTGTGATTTTTTTATTTTTTTTCAGGTAGTTCAAGGTCACAAATTAATTCAAACCAATTAGCAGAACTTTTCTTATATTTATTACAATTAAATTTGTTTCTTTGCAAATTACCTGTATAAGACCGGCTTTTAGCGCTTTACAAACAAACCAAATTTTCTTTCATAACTTTTTTTGAGATTTATTTATATGAAAAACTTTGACTTTACCGATAGGTTTCAAGACAGACATATCGGTCCAAACAAAGAAGAAATTAATGAAATGCTCAGCACCATTGGTGTTGATTCCATCGACAAACTTATTGATGAGACTGTTCCTGAAAAGATCCATAACCAGGACTCTCTTAATATCAGTGAGCCTTTGTCCGAATACCAGTTCCTAAAGAAACTGAAATCAATTGCCTCTTTGAACAAACTCTACAAATCATTTCTTGGAATGGGGTATTATGGCACTATCCTTCCTCCCGTAATCCAGAGAAATATTCTAGAGAACCCAGGCTGGTATACACAGTATACACCTTATCAGGCTGAAGTCTCTCAGGGCAGGCTTGAAGCTTTGATCAACTTTCAGACTGTTATCTCTGAACTGACAGGAATGGATATAGCTAATGCATCGCTTTTAGATGAAGCTACTTCAGCTGCTGAGGCAATGATTATGCTCTTCCATGCAAGAAAGAACAAAGCTGCAAACCGTTTCTTTGTATCTGAAGAGTGCTTGCCACAGACTATTGATGTTCTTAAGACACGCTCAAATCCACTTGGTATTGAACTTATTGTAGGCGACCATAAGACAGTTGAATTAAACGACAATATCTTTGGTCTTCTTGTTCAGTATCCCGCTGTTTCAGGTGAGATATATGACTATACTGAGCTATTCCAGAAAGCCCATGAAAAAAAGATCAGTACAGTTATAGCAGCTGACCTGATGAGCCTGACAATGCTTATGCCCCCATCTGAATTCGGTGCAGATGTTGTCGTTGGAACAACTCAGAGATTTGGTGTCCCGATGGGCTATGGCGGCCCTCATGCTGCATATTTTGCTACAAAAGATGAATTTAAGCGCGTAATGCCCGGGAGAATTATCGGCATTTCCATTGATGCTCAGGGAAATAAAGCCTATAGAATGGCACTCCAGACAAGAGAGCAGCATATTAGACGTGAAAAAGCAACAAGTAACATTTGTACAGCACAGGCTCTGCTTGCAATTATGGCTGGTATGTATGCTGTCTATCATGGCCCAAAAGGCTTAAAGGCAATTGCACAAAGGATACATGACCTTACAGCACTTCTGAATCTGGGATTGAAGAATCTTGGATATAACCAGTCGAATGCTTATTTCTTTGATACATTAAAGATTGAACTGGGTGAAAATTCATCAGAAAAGATAAATGTAATAAAGGATCTGGCCTTAAAGGCCAAGATGAACCTGAACTATTTTGTAAAGAACTCCATCCTGATCTCTCTTGATGAAACAACTGAATTTGATGACGTAAAGACTTTGCTTGATATCTTTGCAAAAGCAGCTGGAAAAAATATGCAGCAGCTTGATGCTCTTTCTGAGCAGATACAGCTTTCCGTTCCAGCTCACCTGGAAAGAAAAGGTTCATTTATGCAACAGAAGGTATTTAACTCATACCACTCAGAGCATGAAATGCTTCGCTATATTAAGCTGCTCGAAAAAAGAGATCTTTCACTTACAACCTCAATGATCCCACTTGGATCATGTACTATGAAATTAAATGCTGCTGCAGAAATGCTTGGAATTACATGGGATGAGTTTGCTTCTCTGCACCCATTTATTCCAGAGGATCAGGCTCTTGGTTACCAGACAATCATTAAAGAACTTGAAAAGGACCTTTCTGAAATAACAGGATTTGATGCAGTTTCTCTTATGCCAAACTCTGGTGCGCAGGGTGAGTATTCTGGTCTTATGGTCGTTCGTCAGTATCATATAAGCAGGGGAGATTCTAAGAGAAATGTTGTAATTATACCTGCTTCGGCTCATGGAACAAATCCAGCAAGTGCGGCTATGGCCGGAATGAAAGTTGTAGTAGCTGCTTGTGATGATCAGGGTAATATTGATCTTACAGATCTTAAGAAAAAGATTGACGAAAACAAGGATAACCTTGCAGCTTTAATGGTCACTTATCCATCTACTCACGGCGTATTCGAAGAGGAGATAATTGAGATCTGCAATATGGTACACGCAAGCGGCGGCCTGGTTTATATGGATGGAGCCAATATGAATGCTCAGGTTGGCCTTACCTCACCAAAGAGAATTGGTGCAGACTTATGCCACTTGAACCTGCATAAGACGTTTGCTATTCCTCACGGAGGTGGCGGACCGGGTGTTGGACCAATTGCTGTTAATAGTAAGCTTACAGAATTTTTGCCTTCTCACTCTGTTATTACTACAGGCGGTAAAAATGGTATTCATGCTGTAGCTGCTTCACCTTGGGGAAGCGCTAATGTTCTTGTTATCTCTTATGCATATATTAAAATGATGGGACCTCAGGGATTAAAACATGCTACAGAGGCTGCAATTCTTAATGCAAATTATATTAAAGCAAGACTTGAACCTTATTACAAGGTGCTCTATACTGGAAAAAGAGGCAGGGTTGCACACGAACTTATATTCGATCTGCGCGAATTTAAGAGCTCTGTTTCAGTAGACGAGGAAGATATTGCAAAAAGGCTTATGGACTATGGTTTCCATGCCCCAACGGTATCTTTCCCTGTACATGGCACTATAATGGTCGAACCTACAGAGAGCGAATCAAAAGCAGAATTAGATAGATTCTGCGATTCTTTGATCTCAATTAGAAAGGAGATCAAAGATATTGAAGAAGGCAAGAGTGACCTTAGTGATAACCTTTTGAAAAATGCTCCTCATTCGGCAAGAGCAGTTACTGCAGATTCATGGGAACACCCTTATTCCAGAGAAGCAGCGGCTTTCCCGGCACAGTGGACTATTGAAAACAAGTTCTGGCCAAGTGTAGGCAGAATTAACAATGCCTATGGTGACCGTAACCTTGTTTGCACATGTGAACCAGTTAGTTCCTATGCAAATGAGCCGGCATCTTAACATAAAAGCAAATAACCTAACTTAATATTAAGCAGTTAATATTCATTAACATTAAATTAAGTGGGTTTATTTTTCCTTGGAAATTACTTATTCTTACTTGAAGCCGGAGTAACTATTTTATCTTAGATACTCCGGCAATTTTGTAAGGGAGAAGTTTGAATAAAGTATAAACTGAAAAGGAAAAATTTGATGGAAAAGGCAGCCTTATACCTTCAAGGAGGGAAAATAAATGAGAACCGTATGTGAGATCCTGAAGGATTCAAAGAATATAGCAGTCTATGGATTGTCTGATAAACCTGGTAGAATAAGCAGGGATATAGCGCTGTTTCTTAAAAGAAAAGGGTTCAATGTTGTAGGTGTTAACCCTCTTGCAAAGTCAAATGAGGTCGATGGGATAACTATCTATGGCTCATTAAAAGATGTCCCTTTTGAAATTGATATTGTTGATGTTTTCAGACGATCTGAAGCAATTCCGGAAATAATTGACGACGTGATGGCAATTAGGCCAAAGGTACTTTGGCTTCAGTCCGGTATTCGAAACGATCAGGCAGTCGCTCCTGTCATTGAGCTTGGAATTGATACGATTCAGGATAAATGTATTATGGTCGAATATAACTCTTGCCTTTAGGCAAGAGACTTTTTCATTTCAAGCAAATCGTTTAATTCAGCTTTTAGGAATTAAAATATTTCAAAACCCTGGTTATATTCATTTATGAG
>JAUZPB010000113.1 GCA_030706145.1 Bacteroidota bacterium | reverse complement strand
GTATAAACGATTCGATAATCAAGCGTATGAAAGTTTGATACGTATGTTTAATTTTCGAGTCGCCTATGCATGTTTATAGAAATTCACTACATTTTTTACGTTTTAGTACTGATATTGCAATTCTAATATTATGCTTCCTCCTGGCATTTGTAACTAACCCTGGATTTGGGAGCAATCAGACTTCCATTGATGAATATCTTCTTTTTACTTTGCTCCTTGGCATTTGGGGATTTTCTTCAAGAACTACCGGCCTGTATGATGAGTTCCGCTCCCGTAATTTCAGCTTTGAACTTATCGCTCTTCTAAAAAATGTAGCCGTCCAGGCTATATGTGCAGTCTTTATACTTTTCTTCCTGAAAGAGAGTGCACTATCCCGCTTATTCGTTATACTTTATTCCATCAGCCTTGCCATTTTTATCTCCATTGAAAAGTATCTCCTTAGAAAAATCCTCAACTTTGTACGCAAAAGAGGAAGAAATCTCAGGAGTATGCTTATTGTCGGAGCTGGAAATGTAGGTATAAATTTCTATGACACAATAAGGTCTAATCCTCACTTTGGATATCGTTTTGTTGGTTTCCTTGACGATGAAAAAAAAACATATCTGAATGGAAAGTATCTTGGGCAGATAAGGGATCTTAATGAGATACTTGATGAAAGGGAGATTGATGACGTTATAATAGCCCTGCCAAACTCTGCTACAGAGAAAATAGAGGAAGTTGTAAAGATCTGTGAAAACCATACTACAAGAGTAAAGATAATTCCAAATTATTTTAATCTGCTTTCTGAAAAATGCAGCTTTTACATGTTCGGCGGATTTCCAGTTGTTTCAGTTAGAAACGACAGATTAAATGAACTGCAATGGGTAGCTCTTAAACGTCTGGTAGACATCATTATTACTCTGATCCTTTTTGTTACGGTCTTCTCATGGCTTTTTCCGGTTATAGCGCTTCTGATAAAAATGAATTCGCCTGGCCCGGCATTTTATAAACAGGAACGCTGGACAAAAAACAATAAAAAATTTGTTGCTTATAAATTCCGCTCAATGTATGTTAATATGAAACAGACAGATGATAAGGGCAATTTTCTCCAGGCTTCTAAAAATGATCCAAGGATTACGAAAATAGGTGCATTACTTAGAAAGACTAACCTGGATGAGCTTCCTCAATTTTTCAATGTCTTAAAAGGTGATATGTCTTTGGTTGGTCCACGGCCTCATCCGACACTTTTAAACCTTCAGTCAAAGAATACAATTGATCATTATCTGCTGCGTCACCTTGTAAAACCTGGTATAACAGGATGGGCGCAGGTAAACGGACTGCGCGGGGAGACAAAAGATCCTAAGTTAATGCAAGATAGGATTGATCATGATATCTGGTATATTGAAAACTGGTCAATTTGGCTCGATGTGCAGATCTTGTTCTTAACTCTTTGGAAAATGATAAAAGGAGACCCTTTTGCATATTGATACTTCTACAATTTAATTTTATCCCGATTCGCTGTTTTTGACCGAAATTATCAGCTTTTTTCAGCGAATCGGGGACTATATCACACAAAAATGAATTCTATTTTACTTTGCATCTAAAAATAGGTAATTTTACGCCTTGAATTTTTAACTCGTAAATTATAAAAAAATGCAAATTCAGCGAAAAGCCTTACATACCACAAGGATGCTAGCAGACTTTTTTTTGCTGGCTGTATCCTTTTTTGCTGCTTTATATGCAGGAGGTTTCAAGACAGGCTTTCAGTTTAGATTAATAGATTTTCTTTTCCTCATTATATTGTCTTCAGCCTGGGTGTTTTCTTCAAAAGTAACAAGACTATATGACGAGTTCCGGTCAAGGGATTTTAGTTTCGAACTAATCAACTTAATAAAGAATCTTCTTGTTCAGTTTCTCTCTGCTATTGTCTTCGTCTTTATTGCCAAGGAAATTTATTCTCCCAGGCTTTTTGTCTTGGTGTATGAAGTATTTGCTTTAATACTGTTAGGATTTGAAAAATATTTATTCAGGGTCATTTTTGAAAAATTCCGCAAAAGCGGCAGAAATCTTAGAAGTGTTTTAATTATCGGTGCAGGTGAAGTTGGTCAAAGATTTTATGACTCGATTTATAAGAATCCTCATTTTGGCTACCATGTCTTAGGATTCCTGGATGACGACGAAAAGGATCTTATTCAAGGTAAATATCTTGGCCCTATATACAAACTTGAAGGACTGCTCGAAAAAAGACAGGTAGATGACGTTATTGTCGCTCTTCCAAATTATGCTGAAGAGAGACTGCAGCAGGTAATTGCTACATGTGAGAATTATACTACAAGAGTACGTATAATTCCTGATTACTTTAAGTTCTTCTCACAGAAATACAGCATCTCAATGTTCGGGAAATTTCCTATTATCTCGGTCAGGGAAGACAGGCTAAATGAAATTCACTGGCGGATGATCAAAAGAGTATTTGATTCAGTTCTTACTGTGCTCTTATTCTTATTTGTATTTTCCTGGTTATGGCCTTTGATCATTATAGCTATCAGAAGTACTTCTAAAGGTCCGGCCTTTTTTAAGCAGGAAAGGTGGGGAAGAAATGGCAAAAGATTTATTGCCCTGAAATTCCGCTCTATGAGTGCTGGAAGCAAAGATATAAATGCGGCCGGAGAATATCAGCAGGCCACAAAAAATGATCCAAGGATAACTTCTATAGGTAAAATACTGCGAAAAACAAATCTTGATGAGCTCCCGCAGTTTATTAATGTATTAAAAGGGGAAATGTCTCTTGTCGGACCAAGGCCCCATCCAACTCCGCTTAACCTTGAATCAAAAGAAAATATTAAGCGTTATATGCTTCGCCATCTTGTCAAGCCTGGTATAACCGGCTGGGCTCAGGTAAATGGCTTTAGAGGCGAAACCAAGGATCCGCATCTTATGGAAAAAAGGGTTGAATATGATCTTTGGTACATTGAACATTGGTCTTTTTGGTTAGACCTTCAGATATTATTCCTTACAGTTTGGAAAATGGTTAAAGGAGATCCGAAGGCCTATTAATTAAGTAGAATTATGATTTTTGGATATTTTTACTAATTTAGCTAATGCTTCTACTCTTACAATTAAATTGGTTATTAAATATCATGCCTGATGATAAAAACATCATGAAGATTTTTACCAGGGAGGCAGGACTCTTAGATGTTTAAGGATGTGCCTGTTATCCCAATTAGTATTGGAAGGCTTAACGAATCTCCCTGGAAGCAAATAAAAAGAACAAGTGATGTCCTTTTATCCCTTTTCCTAATTGTTTTTGTTTTCTCGTGGCTCTGGCCAATTATTATATTTTCTATAAAGCTTTCTTCCAGAGGGAATGTATTCTTCAAACAGGAAAGATTCGGCAAGAATAATAGAAAATTTGTTGTATATAAATTCCGCACCCTTTGTGAAAATTCACGCCAATTCGATACCCGTGGTACTTTTTTGCAGGTAACTAAAGATGATCCAAGGGTGACTGCTATCGGTAAAATATTAAGAAGAACAAATCTTGATGAGCTCCCTCAGTTTTTGAACATAATAAAAGGCGATATGTCCCTTATTGGTCCAAGACCCCACTTGAGTGTAATGGACCTGCAGTTCAAAGATAAAATAAGCAATTATATGCTCAGGTATTCTGTAAGACCAGGTATAACTGGCTGGGCACAGGTTAATGGTTTCAGAGGGGAGACCAAGGATCCATTCTTTATGCAGAAAAGAGTTGAACACGACCTCTGGTATATTGAAAACTGGTCGCTTGGGCTGGATTTATATATAATTTTTCTTACCATCGTTAAAATGTTAAAAGGCGATCCGAACGCTTACTGACCCCACCTTTACTTTTTCATATTCTCTCTGTAATTTATTTCTACAGGGGGGAATGAAAGATGCTCAGCTTTGGGGCTTCACTGATTGCCAGAATTGTTCAGCTGGCACTTGGCTTTATTAATATTTTCCTGATCAGCAGGTACCTTGGCCCACAGCAATATGGCCAGTATTCTTTTGTCGTGAACTTTGTCATGCTTTTTGCCCCTGCTATTGACCTTTCTCTAAACCATATCCTTACACGCGAAATTTCCCAAAATGGCATTGAAAAAATTGTGCTTATAAAAGCAGTTTTTTTCTTGCGTCTAATTTTGTTTCTTCTCCTGTTTCCATTTATTATTACCGGAGCTAATGCCTTTTCAGGTAACGGCTTACATATTCATCCTTTAATTCTCATCTATTCAACCTTTCTTTTGAACTATGCCTTTAGTTCGTCAGTATCATATTTCATCTCTGAATACAAACTTCAATATCCCTCTATTATAAATATCATTGTGAATCTATTAAATACTCTTGCAATATATATTTGCGTAAGGCTTAACCTGCATTTAGCACTGATCTTATCTGCACAGGCTTTTTTCCCCATCCTTAGCGCAGTTATTATCTACATGCGTGTAAGTGGAAAAATAAGATCAGCAAAAATAAATAAAAGGCAAATTCTGTTTTGCCTGAATGAGATTAAATACCTGGGTCTGGCCGGAATATTTACAAACATAGGTTTTAGGATAAATTCCGCAATCGTCTTTATTTATCTCGGCGCTAATTTATCAGGTCTTTTTAATTCTGCCTATAAATTTATTGATATGGCAAATCCGCTAATCTCCGTTCTTATGATGACTCTTTTCCCGAAAATAAATGAGATAATATCAGGGAAGGAAAAAGATTTAAGTGTAAATGATCTGATTACTGGAATGCTGTGTATTGGCACATTAACCTCACTAATTATTTTTAATTTCCCGGAAATACTTATCAAAATTGTATTTGGTGAGCCATTTCTTGCGGCTTCATCTGCTCTCAGGATACTTTCAGTCTCGTTCATCTCAATTTTTACAGGTAATGTAATTGGTTTTTTGATAATAGCCCATAGACTCCAGAAGCAATATTTGGGCTCATCTGCAATTGTGGCAGTTTTCAATGTATCTGCCTTATCTCTTGTTGTTCCAGCTTTTGGAATTATAGGTACAGCCGTTGTTTCTGTCTTAACTGAACTACTCAGTTTACTTATCCTTTTTGTAACACTGATCAGACATGGCTTTCTAAGACTTGAAACAAAAATGATAAAAGGACTGGCTTTAGCTGCTTTAATAATGATCCTTTCTTTTGTTAATCAGGCGGCTTTTGCAAGTGATCTGCTTTCTATATTGCTGATACTGGCATTTATAACATTTACAATAAAACAGAAAATATTTCCAATAATAAAATTGCAGAAAATATTCTATGGAAAGCGTATCGGTTATAATACCAACATATAACAGAGAACATACACTTAGAATTGTTTTGAATTCATACCTGGAGCAGGAGCAGGTAAAGGAGATCATTTTTGTTATCGATGGGTCGACTGACAATTCAAAACAATACTTAAGTTCTATAAGAAACGAAAAGATAAAGATAAGAATAATTGAAAATGAAAAACGTATGGGCCTCCCATTTAGCCGAAACAGAGGCGTTAGTGAAGCCAAATGCAATCTTGTTTTTATGGGCGAAGATGATGTGTTTTTAAGCCAGGGGACAATTGTATCTCTTATGAACGTAATGAGACAAAAAAGCGCAGATATTGCAGGGGGAAGGGTTCTCTATATGTCGGATAATGAAAGCTTTGAAGATACACTGGCAAGATATAACAGCAAACTGGGATATCCCGTAGACTTTGAAACACTGGATGTATCTTTTGGAAACTGCTTTACACAAACACTCGAAGTCCCGTTTTTGCAGGCCATTGCTTTAATTAAAAAGAGTGTCTTTGATGAAGTTGCTTACGATACTTCCTTTAATGGTTCAGCTTACAGGGAAGAAACAGATTTCTACTTAAGGTGCAGGAAATATGGGAAAAAGATCTTCTGGAGCCCGGCTCAGGAAGTCTACAACCTACCTCCTTCAATGTGTAAAAACAGCGGACAGCGCTCCATTTCACCTCTGATCTATGAGCTCTCAGCTATTAAGAATAACTTCAAATTCCTGCTAAGGCATTATTCATATTTAAAAAGTGAATATGGGATCAAAAGCTCATTTTCAGCTTTGCAGCTTCATTTTATGAAACAAAGATTTAGAAGAGTAAGCATGTCAGTAAGGCGCAGGCTACACATACAGGAGGCTTCAAAATATGCCGGATAAAAAACTTGCAGCCATACTGACTTCTAAAGCTCCGGAAGACTCCTTTAAGGGGGGAGTAGAAAGATTTAACTTTTATCTGGAAAACTATTTATGCAGAAATGGCTACACAGTAGATTACTATTTCCCGGATAGATCTGATGAATTTGTCTGTAGTAAAATTGGAGCCATTAACAAAATTTTTGTTCAATGTTCTGCAGGAAGAAAGTTAAAGAATAAAGGTAAATACGAACTTATTATTTCTAACGGGGGATATGGAGCTGGATTAAAAAAAGTGCGCGGTACTAGATTCTTAAGCGTTCACCATGGCACTTCAGCCGGATTGCAGGATAGCTTAAAAAGTAAAATAAGCCTAAAGAGGTTTCTGTTAGATAAATATCTAATCTATGGACTGCCGGAATTTTTAAGCGGAATTAAAAGCAGAAGAGTTGCTGTGGGAAATTCTGTCAGATATGAACTAAAGAAATATTATCACGCTGATTCTTTTTTACTCTGTAATGCTGTTGATACTGACCATTTCAGAAGGCAGCTAAAAGAGGAGAAAAATGATTCAAAAGCATTAACATGCATTTTCATCTCAAGATTTGACTATTGGATCAAGGGATTTGACATTCTGTTAAAAATGATTAACCGTCTTAAAAATATAAGGTGGATACTTATTATAAGCGGAGAACATAATCTAGTGCCATGCGGAAATGTTGAAGTTTATGAAAATATATCCTACAAAGACCTTCCACGATTTTATAATAAAGCTGACATTGCTATTTACCTTTCAAGGTATGAAGGAAATTCATATTACTTGCTTGAAGCGCTATCGTCCTCTCTGCCTGTGATTGCTACGTCAGCTGGAGAAGCAAAATATATATACAGAAATAATATTCTTAATGATCTGCTGATTAAAAGCAGCATTGAATCGGATAATGTAATTGCTGAAATAGAGTCCATGGTAGAAATGCTGAGAGATAAAAATAAAAGAGAATCATTTGGAAGAGTATCAAGAAAGATAATTGAAGAAAAATATTCATTAACACAATGGGAAAGGGAACTGTCTTTAATTCTTGAAAAAATATGACTACCAGGAGATTATTTCTCTATGCTTTTATAGGATCCATATTCCTTGGTGATATACTAATCTTCAAAGGACTTTGGACTTACGGACTGCAGGGAATTTACCACATCCTTGTACCGGTATTTTTTATATTTATAGTAATATCAAAGGAATCGATTGCAAAATTAAATTTAAAGATATTTACATCTTGCTTAATAGGCTACTTCTTACTTTTTGTGATTGTACTTTTGAATGCGCTCCCATATGAAGACAAATCTGAATACTACAAGAGAAATATAACTTTTGTTTTTCTCATGTTTGCTTCGACTTTCCCTTTGCTGATTTTTAACAGAAATTTTACAGACAATAACCATATAACCGGAAAATCAATTTCAGTTAATCATATCTGTGCTATATGCGGAACTTCTGCAATCTTAACAGGCTTATTTGTGCTTGTATTAAGAATAATTGAAGTAGGAGATATAGTATCAGCATTTCGTTTTCAGCTTGATACTATTCCTGCTGCATGCCACCTGAAATTGCAGAAGTACGTAAGTGATGTATCTTCCGTGGAATTTTCTTTCCTTAATTTAAAGTACATATTATATAATCAGATTGGTCTTCGTATGGTCTGGGGGCTTATATTCTTAAATTCCTGTATGGTAAATGGCAGAAATGTCGTAATCAAACATTTGTCAGAATTTATTCTTTTTATTTTCATTGTAATAAGCGGCTCGCGTGAAAGCTGGATAATGCTGTTCCTGTACCTCTTCTTAAAACTAAAACCAAGAAAAAAGATTCAGCTCATAATAGCTGTAATCTTAATAATTGCACTGATCTATTCAGAACTCTATGACCTGTATTTTTCTGATTCATTTAAAGAATTGCCCATACTAGGAAGGCTGAACATTATATTTGAATTTCCAGATACTGTAAAAAGCGCACGGCTCATTCTTTGGGAAAATGCTTTAGTGCTTCTTCAGATAGATCCTCTTATCGGCATCGGCCCGCATGGATTTATTTTCTATTCCTCAAAAATGTTTAATAGTATTATTTATAATGCTGATAATGCTCTTCTGGGCTTACCTGTAGCATTTGGTTTTTCCGGATTACTAATAATTCTAAGAATTCTCTTCAGGCCGATCCAGTATATCTGCAAAGAAATAAAACGTGTAGAACCTGGAACAATAAAAAGTTTATTCTCGGGGTGCATTGCATATCTTTTAACTAGCTTTATTGCTCCTCATTTTATGTGGCCATATAGCAGCATTGATGCAATATTTTGGCTAGCCATTAGCCTGATAATATTGTCATTAGAGTACGGAAGTTCAGATTCAGTGTTAAAGGAAAACATGTTGAAAGAAAGGATATTAGAAATAAGCAGGGAAGAACAATATGCTGCTTAACAAGAACATACTCGTCTTTTGCCTGGAAGATCCTTTTATAAAGAATACCGGCTATAACATGAGGGTGCGCCAGACAATTAATTCTCTTAAGGACAATAACTTATTTATTATAACATTCGACGGCCGAAAGTGCCATGAAATGAAAAGCAGTACTACTAAAGCCCATATGAAAAAAGTAAGTGACAGCATATTTATTACGGAATTATGCAGTGAATCATTTAGTATAAAAAAGCTATTTCTTGGTTATGGCATTTCTGCTATCCAATCATTAAGATCAGAATGTAACTTAAAACTAGTAGAGAGCCAGTTAAGGGAAATAAAACCTGACTACATTATACTTGAAGGCTTTTATTTCCTTGGCATTGTAAGGTCAATTTGTCCTGAAAATAATAAAATTATTCTTAACCTGCATAACTACGAGATCAAACGCCTGATATCTTCAGTTAATTTAAGATCATCATTTATTAAAAATTACTTTACAATTGCAGGATCGCTTGAATATGCATTTATGCAGTGGAAAGAACGAAAGTCTATATGGAAATATTGGATCCCAACAAGTGAGGAAAAAGAATTACTTAAAAATACATTTAAAGTAAAGGATGATGCGGTTTCCGTTATTCCAAATTCATCAATGGATAACACTGACAAAAATGTTTTGAAGACTGTAAATAAAAGAGACCTAAGAAAACTCTTATTTGTTGGCAACTATTCATATTTGCCAAATGAGGAAGCTGCAAGGATCCTTGTAAGAAATATCTATCCCGAACTAATAAGATTTAATAAAGACATTACGCTTTTCCTTGCTGGCCCAAATCCAGCTGACTGGATGAAAAAGATAGGAATTGATAAAATAATAGTAACAGATTATATCAGCGACCTCTCAGACCTACTAAAAGAATGTGGATTTTTTATAGCTCCTCTTATCCATGGAGGTGGAACTAAATTTAAGGTTATTCAGGCAATGTCTTATGCATTGCCTGTAGTAGGGACAATTGAAGCTTTTACCGGAATTAATACTAAACAGGCAATTTATATAAAACCTGTTGCTCTAAAAGAAATTCCATCTGTGATATGTTCGCTTTCAGATAATAGGGAGCTGTATTCTAACTTGGCAAATGAATGTTTTTGCCTTTCCCAGGAACAGTTTTCATTTAGCAAAATTAAAAGTCTTATACTTAAAACTCTGCTGGAAAAATAAGGGGAGAGCATTTATGGCAATAAAAGCTCTTATGATCGAGCATTTTGGGGGAGAAAATCCATATTCCTATTGCCTGTGCAACAGCCTTGCCAAACTTGATATTGACCTTACGCTGATCACCACAAGCTCATTTTCGAAATATAACCTTTGCGAATTTAAGACCCTTCTTTATTACCCTGCTTTTGAAAAGGGTAAAATAAAAAAGATATTGAAATATATTTATGCACTTGCCAAGACTTTCTTAACCATTCGAAAAGGAAAATATGATGTCATTCATTTTCAGACATTCAGAAAACTGAACATAGAATGGCTATTGTTTATTGTGATTAGCTATTTGTATAAAAATACTATAATAACGGTTCATAATGTCTTGCCGCATGAAGAGACATTTTATTGCAGGCTTATTTGCAAATGGATCTATATCTATGCCCGGAAAATAATTGTTCACAATGGCTTTGTATATGATACTCTTCAGGCTTTGCTGAATATGCACTTCAAAAAAGAAAAGATTTGTAAAATTCCGCACGGAAACTACGACTATTACAATAAGTACACTGATTATATTAATATATCTATAGCATATACTCCAAAGACAAATAGTACACCTTTACTGAAGATGATGATGTTTGGAGTGATGAGGGAATACAAGGGACTTGACATACTTCTTAAAGCTTTCAGTAAGATTGAGCAGGAGAATGTTGAACTCCTAATATGCGGAAGGGCTAAGATTGATTACTGCAGAAAGCATGAAGCTCTTGCAAAAGAATTAAACATAAATAGTAAAGTAACATTTGACTGGCGGGAAATTCCAGAAGATCAGCTGGTCCAAATTGTTTCACAAGCTGATATACTTTTATATCCCTATAGAAAAATATACCAAAGCGGAGCACTTATGCTGGCCTATACACTGGGCAAACCTGTTATTGTCAGTATGGCTGAAGGATTCAGAGAGGATGTGACTGACAAAGTAAACGGGTATATAACCGACTTTACTAATGTAGAGGAGTTTTCAGCTTTGGTCAGTTACATAATTTCACACAAAGTTGATCTGGAAGAAATAGGAAAGCATAATAAGGAGCTTTCTTATTCGAAATATTGTTGGAATGAAGTAGCCCTAAAGACTTTTGACCTCTACAAGCAATTGAAGAGGAGTTAATCCAGTGAAGAAAGATTTACCCAATTGCGTTTTCAAAAAACTATATAAAAGCGTCTTGTAGCAGCGGGCTTTGCAGGTTGACACAACAAGTATTTCTTATGAAATTGTCAATTGGTAGTGATACCAAAAAATTAACAAAAATATCAAAAGAATTAGTATCAATACCAATTCCTTTTTAAATTATTCTGACTTATTATATAAGCGTAGATGTTACTTATTCTTTCTTCAGTAGAGTGGTTTCTCCAAAGTGGTGTTCGGAAACGGGGATTGAAAACACAGACGTGCATATCACAGGGGGTGACTGAGTTTAAAGATCCCCGTTCCGGATTTGGAGCTGGTTCGGATAAATGTGATGTCAAGCTATGATCTATGTTATACAAAGAGAACTTCCTCACTACAGGATTCCCTTTTTTTTAGAATTGAGCAAACTAGCTGATATAAAGGTCCTTTATTGCAAGTCATCCTTTGATACTGCAAATACTAAAGTGGCGGGCCGTTATCAGGATGCCTGTAAAGATGATATCTTTCATAGGGTAAAAGGCCTGTTCCCAACTCTAAATCCCTACGTTTCATATCTGTGCACTACCTGGCTTATAATAAAAGACAGACCTTCAATAATCATTCATGAAATGAGCCTCAGCATTATTAATGTGTATTTTATTCCTCTAATTGCAAAACTGCTGAATATAAAACTTATTTGGTGGGGCCATGGTTATAACCGATTTGATAAAACCGGTAATCTAATCTTAAAAAGAAAACTCCGCATTCTACTCCACAGGTCATCGAAGGCAAGCATTGTCTATAGCCAGAAAGGTAAGTTATTCCTTACTGAATTTGGAATTGATCCCAAAAAGATCTTCGTTGCTTGGAATACAACAGACACAAAAGAATTTGAAAGATGCAGCTTATTAAATATTCCTGCTTTATCTAAAGAGATTAAAAATCCTGAGGGAAATAGGGAAATATCATTTGTATATATCGCAAGACTAATAAAAGAGAAAAAGCCTCTATTTGTAGCTGAATTATTTTTGCGTTTGGCAGTCAAATATTCAAGGTGCAAGTTCCATATAATCGGCTCTGGGCCTGAAGAAAATTATCTTAATAGATTATTAGCTTCCAGAAGATATGAAAATATCTATTTTCACGGCGCTATTACAGATACCAGGATAATTGCTACGATATTAAGTAGTTGTGATGCAATGATCAGTCCAGGATACCTTGGTCTTAATATAATCGATGCATTGGCAAATGGAATCCCGGTTATAGCAGTAAAAGATGGTATTAGTGGTGTATTTCATAGCCCCGAGATAGAATATATTGAAAATGAGGAAGCATTTATTGATGCCGGAGATCTGTCTTTGGATGCATTTGAAAGCTGCTGCAGTAGTCTAATTGAAAACCGGGATAAATTGGAGAGGGCTAAATTGTCAGCCCAAAATTGCTTTAAGAAGATCTCAATGACTAAAATGCTTAGCGGCTTTAAGTGTGCAATTGAATATGTAACTTAAAAACTTCTGCGGAGAGATATTTATTGTGCGGGTACTACTGGTTAATAAGTATAATCACATTACAGGCGGAGCAGATACTTACTTTATTTCTGTTAAAGAACTGCTTAAGAAAAAAGGACACCTTACAGCTGAGTTCTGTATGGAAGATGAAGGCAATATGCCTTCAGCCTTTCAGGAATATTTTGTTTTTGGACTTACATCAAAAACTTGGAGGAGAGCCTCAATTTGTAATTCTGCCAAAGCTCTTATAAATTCATTGTATAATTTTGAAGCCCTCAGAAAATTCAGATCTCTGGTTGAACAGTTCAAACCGGAAGTCGTCCATATTCATAATATTTTCTACCAGATATCTCCTTCTTTTCTTAAAGTTACTAAAGAAAGAAATATACCTGTAGTTGGTACACTTCATGATTATCATCCTGTCTGCGCAAATAATAATTTGTACCACCATGGGAAACTCTGCAAAGATTGTTTTAGCAGATCTTTACTCTACATAATTCGTAATAGGTGTTATAATGAAAGCCTGAAGGCCTCAATTCTGGCATACCTTAGCTTTTCCTTCAGAAAGATGTCTAAGACCTATGAGCCTTTAGTTGATATATGGATAAGCCCAAGCCGGTTTTTATATGATACTATAGCTGCAAGAGGCTTTAATAAGAATAAATTAAGGCTCCTGCCTTATATGATTGAGCCAAATAGAGAAGAAATTCTTAATAGAAAAGAAGATGAAGGATATGTTTTATTTTCTGGCAGATATGAAACTCACAAAGGAGTAATGACATTACTTAAAGCAGCTGAAAATCTTAAAAACATAAAATTCATCTTAGCAGGAAGGGGTCCCTATGAAACAAATATTAAAAATTATATCTGCATAAAAGAACTTCATAATGTCGAAGTAAAAAGTTTCCTTTGCAGAGCAGAATTAAAAGCTCTTATAAAAAGGGCCAGGATAATAGTTGTTCCTTCAGAATGGTATGAGAACTATCCTTATTCTATTCTTGAAGCAATGACTCTTGGCAAGGCCGTTGTTGCTTCTTCTATAGGAGGAATACCTGAACTTATTCATGATGGGCATTCTGGACTACTGTTTGAAGCAGGAAACGTCAAAGACCTGATCAGAAAGTTAAGTGATCTTTATTTTGATTGTGAAAAAAGAATTTTATTTGGACTCAATGCAATCGAACAGGTCATGAGCATAAATGATCCTGAGAGTCACTATGAGCAGCTGCTAAGAATTTATTGTGAGGCAATTAAATTAAAAACAAACAATAAAGCTGGCATGTTAATATAGTTTCATTTCGAATGGACATATATGTATATAGCATTTAAAAAAGTGCAGTAGGCATGCAGGTCCATAAGAGATACATAACGTTAAACGTTCCCCCCAAATTTATCTAACCGGTCTATTTGCAGACAATATAGATTGCGGATCTATAGCTATTTGCAGATCCGCATCTCTTTGCATAACAAAAGGAGGGGACAATGGATATTATTATATCCAGTATGTATTTCTATCCCGAAATGACGGGAATAGGTGTTTATTCTTACGACTTTGCAAAGTTCCTGGTTAGCCAAGGACATAATGTAAAGGTAATGACTTCATTTCCATTTTATCCTCAGTGGAAAAAATTTGATGGATACCC
>JAUZPB010000112.1 GCA_030706145.1 Bacteroidota bacterium | reverse complement strand
GGATGAAAAAGAAGATAACACAGTCTATAAGGTAGTAGTCAATCATGAGGAGCAGTACTCAATCTGGCCAGCAGACAGGGAGAACCCTTTAGGATGGAAAGATGTAGGTAAGGCAGGACCAAAACAGGATTGCCTTTCCTACATTAAAGAGGTCTGGACCGATATGCGCCCTCTTAGCTTAAGGAAAAAAATGGAGGAGGCTGAAAAAAATAATCCCGTCGAAGGTCAAACAGAAAACTAGAATATCTATCACAGTTAAATACCTGATATTTTGTTAATGCCCATTTTAGGGTGTAAGATAAAATTGTTCCAATTGTGTTTTATCAAAGGAACATCTTACACCCTAAATTTGTTCTTAATAATTATCAATAAACAGGGGCCGGTTCTTTATGGATATCAAATCACTCATTTTCTCCTTTATGTTTTTTGTATTTACTGCTCTGTTAGGACAGGAGAGTAGTAAGCCTTTGGAAACAGTAAAAAAAGTTGATCTTAATAGATATGTGGGACTATGGTATGAGATTGCTAAGATCCCAAACAGGTTTCAGAAGGATTGCCAAAGTAATACAACGGCTGAGTATTCTCTTAGAGATGACGGCAGGATAAATGTTAAAAATAGCTGCAGCAGATCTGATGGAAAAAGAAATGTAACAGAAGGCGTAGCCCGCATTGTGGAGAATTCGAATAATTCAAAACTTGAAGTTAGCTTTTTTAGTATACTCGGCATCCGCCCGGTATGGGGCGATTACTGGATAATTGGACTGGATGATAACTATCAGTATGCTGTTATCGGTGATCCGGATAGAAAGTATGGCTGGATCTTAAGCAGGACGCAGGAACTTTCAAAAAAGAACCTCGAAGAAGCCTTTCAGATATTAAGGGCAAAGGGATATGATACCAAAAGATTCGAGTTTACAAAACAAAAATAAAGTTTAATATATTAAAGATCCTTGCGGGAATATGTCCCGCTCTTTCCACCTGATTTTGTAAGCAGACAGATATCCGAAATAGTTATTGCTTTATCAATAGCTTTGCACATATCATATATTGTAAGAGCTGCTATTGATACGGCGGTAAGAGCTTCCATCTCAACTCCCGTCCTTGAAACCGTTTTGACAAGGGAAGTGATCTCAATTGTCTTCTTATCTCTATTTAATTCAAATGTTAGGTCAACACTTGAAATAAAAATATTATGACACAAGGGGATTAGTTCATCTGTCCTTTTTGCGGCCTGTATTCCTGCTATCTTAGCTACAGATAGAACATCACCTTTTTTATTTGAATTATTTTTTACACTTTCAAATGCATCTTTACCTAAATGGACTTCTGCAAAAGCTGATGCAGCTCTTTCAGATTCAGCTTTAGATGTAACATCTACCATTCTGGCTTTACCTTCACTGTCTGTATGTGTAAATTCTCCCATAGCCTTTTATCCTCCTGTATTAAGCATGCTGCTGTTTTTTAACTTTAATAGCTCATCAATCGGTGCATGCTCTTTTTCCTTATTTAGCACTGAGCTCATAATAACTTGCTTTATATCGCTATCAGTTAAAGAAGGATCCCTTAAGTAGCCTTTAAGATCGATCTCTTCTTTACTACTAGATGAAAAAAGGCACAGTTTCATTTTGCCGTTTGCTTTTATTCTTAAACGGTTGCAGCTTTTGCAAAAGTGACTTGATATTGGACTTATAAATCCGACTTTTCCCTTAAAATTTGATATTCTATATGTTTCGGCCACACTTCCATAACAATCATTTTCTTTTTCAAGATCAAAGTACTTTTTGATCTTTTCAATTATTTCATCTGTGCAGATGAATCTATCCTTCATCCACTCGTTGTCTCCAAATGGCATATATTCAATAAAACGGAGCGTAATATCCCTGTTTTTGATAAAATTGACAAAGTCAATTACTTCATTATCATTAATCCCCTTAAGAATAACTGTGTTTATTTTTAACTCCTTAAAATTCATAGTCTCTGCAATCTTGATTGAATCAATTACATACTTAAGGCTATTACTAAGGTGAGAATCATTACAACCTGTGATATAGTTATAATTCAAGGGCTTTAGAGAATCCAGGCTAATATTTAGTCTGTCAACTCCATATAATTTTAGTGCAGGAAGGTAATTCTTTAGTATCGTGCCGTTTGTTGTTAAGGCAAGTTCAAAGCCATAAAGAGTTTTTAACTCACCTATTGATCTAATAAATTTATCCGAATCTTTTCTAAGAAGTGGTTCACCTCCGGTAAGCCTTATCTTTTTTATGCCAAACTCAGAAAGAAAGATCCTGATTAACCTTTTAAGTTCATCAAAACTAAGTAGTTCATTTCTGTTTAGCTTTTGTGAGACTTTGCCCATTGGGTTGCAGTAAATGCATTTTAGGTTGCATCTGTCCGTTAGCGATACTCTAAGGTAATTATGCTCTCTGCCGAATTTATCTTCAAGATTCATCTTCATTCAAATCGTTTCTATTTATTAAAGTACAACCAGTGCTAAAAGGGCGGCTCCCAAAACGATGACTATTGGATGCAGTTTTAGCCAGAAAGTTAGTGTAAATCCCAATACAATAAAACTAAGTGCCTTCCAGTTACCAGAATTAGTAAAAAGGTATTTTGACATTATTGCAATTATCATTCCTATAATTGCATATTTTATCCCTTCAAATCCACGAAAAACAAACTTGTTCTTTTCAACTAATGAGTAAAAGTATGTAGCGAGCCAAATAAGGACAACCGGAGTGAACATATTGCCAATATTAGCTGCAATGACTCCAGCTACTCCGGCTACTTTATAACCTGTATAAGTTGCATATTTAATGGAAATTGCTCCAGGGAATACCTCAACCATTCCCAGGACTTTCAAAAATTCATCATTTGTCAGCCAGGCGTGGTTTTTTACCACTTCTGTTTCAATTAGTGGAATTAGAGAATATGCTCCTCCAAAAGAAAAACTGCCAACTTTAAGGAATGAAAGAAATAAATCAATTAAGCTGCTAAACATTCATTGCCTGTGTATCTTTTTCTTTAAAAGTTAGTCAAATTGGTGCGAAATTATTGATTTAATATAACTATTCTTACTCATTTTTTCTAAAAGTCAAGAAGTTCTCGTAAAATACTCAAAAAATATTGGGTTAAACAAGCAATAATTAAATAAATTGTTTATTTTAGTCATTTAAAAAAACCTAATTAAAGAGTGAAATTTAAAAATGGAAACATCAGAACAGGTTACCTATAACCAGGCAGATATTAATGTAAAGAAAATTGAAGAGGAAATTAACAAGCTTAAAAAGACCTTGACAGATTCTCCGGTTAGAAAAAATTATAGAGAATTCTGGGAACAGTCTCATTATGTAATAAACCTCTTTAAGCTCTTAAAGCCTATACTTCCAGAAGACAAGGACAGATTGTGGAAAGAATTTGCTGAACTTCGTGAGCAGACCAAGCAGCAGGAAATCTCTGATCGAGAAGTACGCCGCAAAGAATCCTCAGAAAAAAGACAAGTTATTGAAGCTCAGCTTGCCGATATTGAAAATCAGCTTTTATCTGTACAGGATTATTCCGAACTGGAAAAAGTAAAGGAAATTCTTCAGAATACTTTGAATATGCTGAAAGGTACTTCTCAGGTTGCTTCCGTAGAAAACACTTCTACTGAAAACGCTTCTGTTGAAAACGCTTCTGTTGAAGACTCTTCCGAAGAAACATCTGCCGATCTTCAGGAAAATACTCAGACTGAAACAGCTTCTGAAACTGCCGCAGCAGAAACAGTAGTAGCTGAAACAACTGCAGTCGAAACAGCTGTTGCTGAAACTGCCCAGGTAGAAACTGCCCAGGTAGAAACTGCCCAGGTAGAAACTGCTGTAGCTGAAACAGTTGTTGATGAGTCTCTGGTTAGAGAAGATAAAGAAGCATGCTGGGTTATCTGGAGAAAGGTAAATGAGTCTGTAAAACAGAAAAGACAGGATCTTGAAGAAAAGGTTTTTAGTGGCGTAAAGCTTACGATTCTTGATATACTGAAAGCAGCTGAAGAGGGTAATCCTCATGATGCACTAAAGAGAATTAAGGAGATACAAAGCGATCCTAAGACATATAAATTCAACAAGGCTTTCAGAGAAGAAATTAAGGGACTTCTTAATCAGGCATTTGATTCTGCAATTAAGAGGATCAAAGAGGTGCGCGAAGAAAATAAACGCAGACACCAGGAATGGATCTCCCGTATGGAAAGCAACGTTGCCAGATGGAATGAACTGCATGAAAAGAATATAAGCATTATTTCTGGATTAGAAGCTCAGATTACAAAGCTTGAAGAAGATGTTAATAATGCAAAGACCCCTGAATTTGCAGAAAGGATCCGTACCTGGATAGACGAAAAGTCTAATAAAATTAAAGATATTAAAGAGACAAATGCCAAACTTGAGGAAAAAATTAGCTCGGTCCAGAAAAGTCTTGGTAAAATCGATCATGAGTAATATGTCTATTTAATTTAAGGTTTTAGAAATAAAAGGGTTGTCTAAAGAAAAAGACAACCCTTTTTACTTTTAAATGAAAATGTTAAATAGGAATAATAGATAAAGAAAATACTTCCTCCTTTAAAAATCCTGCAATCCAATCTATTAGCTGCTATAAATTCAATGTTGTCTGAACTTATTTAAATTGTCCATTGTTCTAATCTTTAGAGGGGAAAATGCAAAAAAAGATGGATATTAGCTGACGTTTTTTTCACTTGTTATTTAAGAGTAGGTAGAATATTATTGCGTGATTGTTTTTGCTGACCGCACAAGAAGGTGTAAAGGAATATAAAAAGAATTTGGGTAAAGAGAGTTCAGTATATGGGATCTCCAGGCTACATTAAATAGGGGAAATCTTTAGTGATGATGGTTTACTTCTTTTACACAGAGCAATATTCAAATACTGTGATTTGTTTCCGGTTAACCGCGTCAGGGAAATTCCCCCAGGTTATGTTTAGCTGCCCCTTCCAGATAGATTGAACACCTCACGTATTTTGGTCAAAAATTATTGTACTAAATTAAAATCAGTAAAGTTGGATTGCTACACACCTGGATGTAAGCGTGAGTAGAAACTAAAACAAAAACAATAAAATATAGCGAAATTATTAAATTTTAGAGGATTTTTGCTTTAAGGCTAGTGAAGTATCAACAGATAAGTTTTATTTCGATTTTTACGGCTCCTTAAAGCCACAGGTCTTTATATGTGTGTTGGTGAACCTTTGTGAAATAAATAGCTATAAACTTTATTTCAATAATGTCGAATATTCAACAATGAGTGGCAACGATGTCTAAATTTGGTTTTGATGTATTATAAAAGTTAATCGGGAGACGATAAATAAAATGAGATCGCGTGTTCAAAGTCTTGATTCTTATTTGTGTGAATTAAAAGAGGGTCAGCATAGGTTTGAAAATGTTTTTGAATCAATTGCAAGAATGCTTTTCGATGACCCGAAACAAATAACCCCCATTTTAGTCAATGGGAAAAATACTTATGATTTTCTAAAGTTCAGATCGGGCAAAAAACATATAATTGGTATGTTTGACGTTCTGAATAAATTTGTTGCTTTTATAAAGGATGCCGCCGAAGGGGGTGAAAGCAAAGAAATGGCTTTCGTCTTAGTCGGTGAACCGGGTAACGGAAAAACGTATTTCGTTGATTACCTGTCTGCTATGTACCGCGATTTTATAAGCATTCCGGAAAACAATAAATATACCTTCAGATTCAAAATTCCTGCCGAAATGGAAGGCTATGGTAATATTAAAACCATTGAGTCGCAGACTTATGAAGATCCTATGATACTTGCTATGAACCTTTTCGACAGCAAGGATTCTAGTATAAATTACCTGCTGAAAAGTGGTATAAGCGAAAAACAGGTCGAGACATACTATAATAACTTCAGGCCTCTTGGAGCAGATAGCGAATTTATTTTAGGTGACCTTAAGGCTTTCTTTGATTATGATGTAGATAAAGTAAAAGAATATATTGATATAGTTCCTGTTCCAATTAGTGAAACTACAGGTACAATAACAGGAAAGTATCCGGCAAAAGATAAGATCACTAGCTCGGGAGTTGATCTTGTTGGTGAAGAAAGTATTCAAAGATTACTTCATATTACAAATACTAACAACCCTTATCGCTTTGACTTACGCCGCGGAGCTCTTGCCCGTGTAGGTGGTGGCGGTATTCACTTTGCAGATGAAATATTTAAAAATAAAACAGATCTTATGAAGATCTATTTAGGCGTCGTCCAGAACCGCGTTATTGAGATCGATGCTTTCAAATGGCCTATTGATACTTTTATTATTGCTACAAGTAATAACTCTGATGTTCAGAACTACAGATCTAATGGCGAGGAAAAACCTATACTCGACCGTTGTAAATTCTGTTATGTTGCCCATAACACCGATTATAAACTTCAGATGAATCTTACAAACTATGCTTTGGGCGGCGGTGATAAGACAACTTTTTCGGGTGAAAAACTCCATATAGACCCAAATCTTATTTATGTACTTTCTACGACTGTAACTCTTTCAAGACTTCCTCGCGTAGAGGATAAACTGACTCCAGTTGAGATGATGAAACTTGCTGCTGGTGAAGTTGCAGGTGAAAAGAGCATTAAAGCCTTAGCTGAAATTGTTGAGGAACTGGAACATGAATCAGATACTACTAAGAGGTTTGGTCAGAAAGGACTTGGACAAAGAGACCTTGCAAGAATGATCAATACTCAAAGAGGCTACTCGGAGACAAATGAAGGCAGATGTATGTTTGGTGAGGACGCCTTCAAGGCTACAGAAGAGGTAATACTCGATTATATTCTCGATACAAACGAAAGAGCTAAATACTTTGAGGATCTGAAGATTTCAAAGGGTCTGTACCGCAAAAGAATTAGAACAGAAATGTTCAACGCTTTCATGGATGAACCTTCTGCAATAAAAAGAGACGTGCTTATGTACGTTAATATGATAGTTGGTATGGGCCGCTCGGATCTTGGAAGTGACAGGATAATTACTTACAGAGATCCGCAGACTAACAAAATGCAGCCTATCAAAATTGATGAGCGATTTGTTAATGCCGTTGAAAATGAACTTGAAATGAAAACCAAGGAACAAAAAGAGTCCTTCCGTGGACAAATTAGGAAGATCTACGCTCAAAGGCTTCAGACAGATAAAAATTATGACTTTATGGATAATGTTGACCTTGTAAAAGCTGTCACTGATACCAGACTTAATTCCGATATTGCCTCTGCAGGCGGACTTGTTGGTGCCCTTGCAAACAGGACAAATGAGGACAATGAAAAGCTTTATAACAGGATCGTTTCTACAATGATCAATAAGCTTGGATATTGTTACACTTGCGCGCAGAAGACCATTGAGTTCTTCTGTACACAGGACCATCAGACCTGAGGATAAAAAGAGTTCTGTTATTATATGTAATGCAAAGAGCGGGACGCTATACGTTGTTCCGCTCTTTTTACTGAATGAGATAAGCTGAAGTAAGAGAGAATTTGGACAATATGGAAAAGAAGAATTACGAAAAGAGGGGCTTTGATAAGGATAAACGTGAAGAGATCAGTAAAGAAAGTTCAGCACACGATATACTGCCTCAGAATGAGCCTGCAAAATTAAAATTATCCCCCAGTCTTTATGACTTTAATGATGACGTATATATTCTGAAGCTTGATGGTAACTTCCACCAAATGAGCAGGCTTTATGCTTTAGATAAGCTCCTTGAAAGAGATAAGCTAAGGGAGAAAGATGGTTTCCCGCGCAAGATTAAACTTGGAAAACTTGTTAAGCCTATTAAAGGCGGCGGCGACAGGACAATCATTATTCCTTCAATTGCCGAGGAAAAACTATACCACTGGAAAGGTGATTATTCTGGAGGCGAAGGCTCCAGTACCGGCGGCACTGGTGATGGACAGGAAGGTGATGTAATTGGTGAAGAACCTTTAAGACCCGAAGAGGGCGACGGACAAGGTGCTGGACAGGGAAAAGGGGGACAGCATGGACTTGGTGCCGATGCATATGATATTGGTAAAATCCTTACAGAACAGTTTGAACTGCCTAATATTAAAGATAAGGGAAAACGCACTTCTCTTACAAGATATACATACGACCTTACAGATAAGAACAGGGGACAGGGACAGCTGCTTGATAAAAAAGCAACTCTAAAGAGAGTTGTTAAAACAAACCTTGCACTTGGCAATATTAAAATAAATGAAACCGTTGACCCCAGCACTATACTAATATCACCTAAAGACAGGGTTTACAGAATCTTTTCTAAAGAAAGAGATTATGAATCTAAGGCAATGGTCTTCTTTGTACGCGATTATTCCGGATCAATGCAGGGAAAACCTACTGAAGTTGTCTGTACACAACATATTTATATCAATAGCTGGCTTGTCTATCAGTATAAAAAACAGGTAGAAAACCGTTTTATTGTCCACGACACTGAAGCCGAAGAAGTACCAGATTTCTATACCTACTACAACAAACAGGTCGCTGGCGGTACTGATGTTGCTTCGGCCTATACGCTGGTAAATAAAATTGTCGAAGACGAAAATCTTGCCCGTGATTATAATATCTACATCTTTCATGGCACAGATGGAGATGACTGGGATTCCAGGGGTGATAAGGTGCTGCCTGAACTGGAGAAGATGCTCTCTTATTCAAACAGAATTGGTATTACTATAGCAGGAAGCGGATCGGATTATAATAATACTTCTGTCGAACAATATATAAGAGAATCAAAACTCCTTGAAAAATATCCTGATAAGCTAAGACTCGATAGCATGCGCGCCTCTGATGCAGATGAGGAGAGAATTATTAACAGTATTAAACTTTTGATAAAGTGATTTCATTATGAAACTGATTGATCAGCATACAAAGAAAATTATGGAAGGCTGCAAGGAGAGGGCTGCTCAGGCCGGACTTAAGTTCGACAAGGAAACCCTTGAATATATGGTTACTAATTCAGACCTGGTTGAGCTTTCTCCTAAGAATATGATACCTACTCTCTACGACTATTGGGTGCAGGATATTCAGGTCCTCAGAGGTAAAGGAGAATATGAGTATTACCCCAATAATCCATATGAGACTGTAATTAATACAAGACCGGTTATTTCCTTTTATAACAATAACAACCCGGACTGGCTTAATGTAATGATCTTCTATCATGTAATTGCACATATAGATTTCTTTCAGAACAATAAGTTCTTTACACAGACCTGGAACTATGACTTTAAGGAAAAAGCACTTGCCGATAAAAGGCTTGTTGCTAGACTGCGCTCTACAAAAAGAAGACAAGTAGATTATATAATTGAATTTGCAAAGGGTATTGATAACCTTGTAGGTTATTTTGATACTATTAACGGACACGAAGAATCAAAGGATTTTAAGTTCTCTGAAAGAGTTGAGTACTATTTTGATACTTTCCTTCAGAAAATTGAAAAGGTTGGAATGAATGAGTTCCTGGAGGAAGTAGAAAGATTTAATGCAGATTCTGATCTTACAGATCCGGTCAGGGAAGAGAGTTTTCTGGCAAGGATTAGATCCAGATACCCTGAATTTGATAACCTCTATGAAAAAGAGCTAAAGGAAAGACATTCAGCTTCGCGTCATGATATAATGCAGTTTATACTCGAAGAGAGCAGATTCCTTAACCAAGAGGAAAATAAATGGATGAAGTCTGTCGTTGAGGTTATCCGCGATACTTCTCTTTATTTCAGCCCTATGATCCGCACAAAGACTATGAATGAAGGCTGGGCCAGCTACTGGCATGAAAAACTTTTTGTTAATGATGAAAGAATAAAGGGCCACGAAGTTGCTTTCGCAAAAATAAATGCGGGCGTTACAGCATTAAGTAAAGTGGGCCTTAACCCTTATGCCATAGGCTGGCGCTTGTTCATGTTTATTGAAGAGATGGCAAACAAGGGAAAATTATCCTATGACTTTCAGAGAATAGCCAACATAGAACAAAGGAAGTCTTTCGACAGAAAGACTGACCTCGGGCGTGACTTTATTTTCCATATTCGTGAGAATTATTGCGACTTTACTTTCTTTAATAGATTTGTCGACCAGGACTTTGTTGATAAACATAAATTGATGGTCGTTGGACAACGAATTAATCAGCAAAAGGGAGTAAGGGAATACTATGTTAAGAGTAGAAAAGCTAAGGACTTTAAACAAATGCTTTTCGATAGTCTCTACCACCCGCCATTTTTGGTATTTAAGAAGACAGATGATGGGACATTGTATCTTAATCATCACTTTGAAGGTCAGGAACTCTACAGGGAATATATTCCAAACACACTCCTTGGCATAGAGTACCTGTGGGGTAATTCGGTTAAACTTGAGACCACCGAGCTGGACTATGATGCAATGAAAAGAAAGGCCTCCGGCAGCAGGGATAATAAACAGGTTGAACCAATTTTCCAGAGAGTAATATATACAATGAAGGATAGAAAACTTCTGAAAGAAAAAGTACACGAGAGTGAAGCTAACTATGCAATATAAAAGTATTTATGGTAATTAGATATTTAGATAAAAGTGTTTAGGATAATAGTTTTTAGGATAATAGTATTTGGGGAAAGTTTTATAGATGGCCAATGATTTGAATAAAGATGTAATAAATGTGATTTCTTTGCTGGATAATAAGCTTAAATGCCAGGAAAAAGATACAGTCTTAAGCTTCCCGCAGTTTCTTGAGCGACTTGGCGCACAACCGGCAAAGGTCTTAAGAAATGTATTTCAGATGTTTCATGATATGTTTTATTACTATATTCATGAAGAAGATGATATACTCAATGATCCGGAGAGTATTAATTATAAAACAATAAAATGTGACAAACTTTTTGTAGACCATGCCGATAACCCATTTTTTGCCGATCTGCCACTTGCAAACAGGCTTGTCCGTCTTGCAGATTCTTTTAAAGAAGGTGCACAGCAAAATAAGCTTTATATTTTTATTGGACCTCCCGGAAGTGGAAAGAGTACTTTCTTAAATAACCTTCTGAAAAGATTTGAGGAATACGCTCATACAAACGATGGGCAAAACTATGAGGTGTTCTGGAAACTTGACTTGAAAAAGCTTGGCGCTTCAAATGATGGTTTCCTTGAAATACCTTGTCCTAGCCATGACCATCCATTCCTTGTAATTCCAAAGGAACATCGCCGCGAGGTTCTTGAAAACTTACTGTCCTCTGAAGAGAGAACAAGGATACTTTATAAAAAGGAATATGAATGGGTCCTAAAGGATATTCCTTGTACTATCTGCAGCTCTCTTTTTGATGCACTCTCAAGCAGACTTGAATCGCCTAAAGAAATATTTGATATGATCTATGCAAGGAGATATAATTTCAACCGCAGATTAGGCGAGGGGATAAGTGTTTTTAATCCTGGGGATCCGCCATCAAAGCAATTCCTTTTAACAAATGAAGTTATACAAAAAGAGCTGAGTAATATCTTTAAGGATAGCAAGCTAGTTGAATATATTTATTCAAGATACGCTAAGACCAACAACGGCGTATTTGCCCTTATGGATGTAAAGGGTGTCAACGAAAAAAGACTGATCGACCTTCACGGAATAATAAGCGAGGGAATTCATAAGATTGAAGACCATGAAGAAAATGTTAATTCTCTCTTTATCACTGTAATGAATCCGGAGGACAAGGAAAAGATTGCCGACATTGGATCGTTTACTGACCGTATAATTGAGATCAATGTAAATTATATTTTAAATTATACTGAAGAAGTAAAAACATATTACCAGTCATTCGGCCGTCAGATCGACAGGCATTTTCTGCCCGGTGTCCTGGAGAATTTTGCAAAGATCATCATTAGTTCAAGACTCAATCCTGATTCAGATGCAATAAGAGAGTGGATACGCTCACCAAGAAAATATGAAAAGTACTGCGATGATGATATGCTCCTTCTGAAGATGAGCCTCTACTCTAATATAATCCCTTCATGGCTCGAAGATGAAGACAGAAAAACATTCGACAAAAAGATGAGGCGTAAACTCTTTGACGAATCTGAGAAAGAAGGAAGGGAAGGCTTCTCGGGCAGGGAATCTATAAATATCTTTAACGACTTCTATGCTACTTTTAGAAAAATGTCAAGAAATGGAAATGGGTTCGGACACGACAAACTTATTACGATGGATGATGTTAAGAACTATTTCATGAAGCATGTCGATAGGCGCGAAAAGATCCCACGCGGCTTTATTGATTCTATCATAAGACTTTATGACTATAATGTAATGGAAGAGATAAAGGAATCTCTCTTTAATCATAATGAGGAAAGAGTTAGCAAGGATATTCAGAACTATCTCTTCGCCTCAAACTATGATATTGGTGAAAGGCAGCTTTGCCCTTATACAAATGAAAATATTGAGATAACAGACAATTTCTTTGAGTCAATTGAACACAACTTATTCAGAAAAAGTGTAACTCCTGATTCAAGGAAAAATTTCAGAGACGAAATCGCAGGAAAGGTCACTATCTGCCTTCAGGAATTGGATCTTGCAGAGCAGAGCATACTTGATACACCGATCTATAAGGAACTCTATAGCATTTATATGAATAACCTTAGAGAAAATATATTCGAACCTTTCTTAAAGTATACGGCTTATGAAAATGCGATCAAAGATTATGGAAAGCCAAAATATGAAAAACTTGACTCAAGGGTAAAAGAGGAAGTATCCTTCCTGATCAAGAACCTTGTTGCAAGATTTAAATATACGCTTGAAGGTGCAAAGCAGGTTTGCCTTTACATCATAAATAAAAATGCATACTAAATGATTCCAGTGTTGAGTGTTCCCGATTTTTTTTGACACTCAACACTTCTTATATCTCTTATTCCAATATCTATTCTAACTCTTTATTATTTCAGGTACTTATTAAACCATCTTATAGCTCTTTCAATTGAGTCAATATACTGATTTGGCTCATTTTTTATTCCGTGCCCGGCTCTTGGATATATCACAAACTCGACTGGAACCCCCAAAGTATGCATTACCTGGTACATTTCTCTTGAATTTGAAACGTCTGTATATTGATCCTTTTCCCCTTGCAAAATGAGCGTTGGTGTCTTTATGTTTTTTGCATAAAAGAAAGGGGAGCGGCTAAGGTAAAGGTTATCTTTATCTAGTGGCCTTTCCCAGTAATAATAGCCAAAATACATTTTTTCAAATGCCGGCTGGAATGAATTACTCCAATCGGTTATAAAATTAAATATTCCGAACATTGAAACAGCAGCCTTGAACCTATTAGTCTGTGAAATTACCCAATCTGTCAAGTAACCGCCATAGCTTCCGCCTGTTACACCCATATTGTTCTGATCAATATATCCTTTTGAAATTATGTATTCTACGCCTGCCATAAGATCTTCGTAATCTCCGCCGCCAAGGTCATACCTGTTTGCAAGAGAAAACTCGCTTGAGTATCCTTCGCTTCCTCTTGGATTTGGCATTAAAACGACATAGCCCTGCTCTGTAAATACCCTTGCAGCATTTGACTGATTATATGCATTTCTTACAGCCCCGTATGGACCTCCATGAAGCATAAGTATCAGAGGGTATTTTTTAGATGGATCAAAGTCTTTGGGCTTTAATACAAGAGCATCTATATCAAATTTGTTGTCTTTGCTTCTGTAAGTAATAACTTCCTGCTTGCCAAGAGAAAATTGGTCAAGCTGAGAAGTAAAGCTTGTAAGTATTTTCCCATCTGCAAATATTTCAGGCAGGCTGGCATTATCTTCAGAGCGGTAGGCCATATGCTTTGAATCTTTTGAAAGTGAAACGTTTGAAATGATATGGCCGCCCTGGTTAAGCTTATCGATCTTGCCGCTTTTTATATTAACTTTGTAAAGATGCTGCTCTGTCCTTTCTTTTACTGTAAAGAGTATGTTATCTTTGTCTTTCCAGAAAAATCCTGACACGCTTAGGTTAAAATCCTTAGTAAGATTAACTGAGTTTTTCCCGTCATTATCCATTACGCAAAGGTCCGTCTCGGCAAATTCTATGTCGGGAATTATTTGTGAAATGTAGGCTACTTTTTTATCATCCGGCGAATAAGAGGGGAGTGTCTCTGGTCCCTCGGCTTTTGTAAGCTGCGTTTTATTTCCATCTAAACCGGCAGCAAATATGTCAAACTTCTGCTCATCGTTGAATTCGCCAGTATAATTCGTCTGATAGATTATT
>JAUZPB010000111.1 GCA_030706145.1 Bacteroidota bacterium | reverse complement strand
CAGATCTACCTGTCTATCCAGTGATAGATGACATTATTGAAAATAAAGACAGACAGCTGGAATTTGCCCTTACATTTATCAGACAGGACCAATAGCTGGGAAAGAAACGATTAGAAATGTCTTGGTCACTATTTGGTCACCGACTTTCAAAGTGTTGCGTTTTCGAGGTTTTCTGTTTTTAAGCAAGATAACTCCGGGCAATTATCTTTTTACTTAATCAGTATTAGCTTTTTAGAATCCACAAAACCCTGCGATTCGATCCTGTAGATATAAACTCCGCAGGGCAGTGATCCGGCATAAAAAATAAAACTATGTTCACCGGCAGGTTTGAAGGCTTCCACGAGAGTATTGATTTCGCGCCCAAGGTTATCATATAACTTCAGCCTGACAAAACCTTCCTTAGGAATATAATAACTTATGGTCGTTGAGGGATTGAAAGGATTGGGATAATTCTGATATAAGCTCATCTTTCCGGCAAATTCTTTTTTTTCAGAAACTTTACTAATCGTAGTATCTCCATATTTTCGCCCGTTAACGCTGCATGCTATTAAAAATGAAGTCTCGCGGTAGTCATGTGTTTCCAGGTCTTGGCTGTAGATGCCAATATCATCCAGAAAGCCTTCAAGAACATCTTTATAGTTGTGACTTCCGCCAGTTGAGGAAAAATAATTATGGCGGGGCATTCTTTGCCGGTTAAAACTTACGCTGTCTTCCGAATAATATCTGAAGATGAGTTCTGAAGTAATTAAAGTATCGCCTAAATTCAGGCTGAAATCTTTATATAGTTTTTCATAACCGGAAGCCGGCTTATTTGCGTCATAGAGGTAGAGCTTCAGGCTTATTGAATCCAGACGCTCATAGGTAATATATTGCTCAATACGATCCTTATATTTCTTAGCGCATATCTTATAAACCCTGTTATTATTCATCAGGGTATCGCCCAATATAACCCTCTGCCATATTGAGGAATTTATATCCCAGCTCCACTTGTCGAAACTTGTCTCGCGGTATATCCAGATATCGCCTTTGTTCAGCGGGTACAATCTAAGCAATCTGTTAGCGTTTCCCTGCCCAGGAATTTTTACACACAAAAGGAAATATAAAATTATAAATACTGTTTTTCTTTTCATATATTTTTGCCTGCTCCCTGCCGCGCTCTATAAGGCTTTAATAATTCCAAACAAAACTATCATTAAATTAGCATTATTTCCATATAATATTTCCTTGCTGTCCTTATACAAAAGTAAGTCTGGAGAGAATAATCTGGGGCTATTTACTTGTACTTCAGCCTTAAAAGCAGGCAGCAATAATCCTAATTATTACAAGGGCAAGATTGTCATTCTTGTAAATGAAACAACGCAGAGTCAGGCACATAACCTTCCTTTGGGATATGATTATAATCCTGGTAATTATTTGAGAATGCTGCAACTGAGCAGTATGATAATACTGCAATAATAATTACTATTAAAAGTCCACGCATCTTCCCTAAAGTCAGCATTAACATTTTCTCTCCTTATCACTTCCAATATTTCTCAAAGCAGGTATTTTCTCAATCTTCGCTACTATCTAGTTGTCTAATGAATTGTAAATGAAAATGTACTGCCGTGGCCCACCTTGCTTTCAACCCGGATCCTGCCGCCATGTTTTTCAACCATCTCTTTACAAAGCAGTAAGCCCAGGCCCGTTCCTTCCTCGTTAGCTGTGCCTTTTCTGCTTACGCTCTTGTCAATCTTAAATAAATTATTCAGTACATCCTGTTCAATTCCCACACCCGTATCAGTTACAGAAACCTCAAGAAAATCATCTAATTTTCTAGCTTCCAATGTAATACTTCCACCGGGTTTCGTGAATTTTATAGAATTAGCTACCAAGTTCCTTATAATAGCCGAAAGCATATTTCTGTCGGCTTTAATAAAGACCGACTTATCAATTATGTAGTTAAAGTCAATGTTTTTATTCCTAGCTGTCTGCTTCACCAGGGAAATTGTCGGGTAAAGTTCCACCAAGAGGTTGAAATCTTCGAAGTTTACAGTCATCTGCCCGGTTTGCAATCTTGACCAATCGAGTAAATTTTCCAAAAGTTTATACGAACTGCGACTTAGCTCTTCTATACTGCCGATAAAAGAAATTTTTTCTTCTTCGGATAAAGTGTCATATTCAGTTGCAAGAATATTAGAACAGCCCATCAGTCCCTGGAAGGGGCTTTTCAGATCATGAGCAATAATTGAGAAAAACTTATCTTTTGTTGCAATCAGTTCGGCAAGCTCAAGGTTCATTTTTATAGTATCTTCCTGAGCGCGTTTGCGCACTGTGTAGTCGCGCTCTACAAAAAGTATACTTGCAGGATTGCCGTTTGAATCAGACAGAACCGTATAGTTGAGCTCAATATAAAACCGGCTATTATCTTTTCTTACCGCCAGGTATTCCCGGATATTATAATCACTTTGACCCGCGATGAGTTTACGCATATTATCAGCCAACCTATCCTGGTCCGAAGGGTCAATGAAATCAAAGGCATACCTCCCTATAAGTTCATCTTTTTCCTCAATCGAATAACCGTACATCAGGATTAATTTATCGGACATAAACTGCATCTTTCCATCGAGAGATATAATACCAATTCCATCGGGTGTGGCAGCAATAACGGCTTCCAGTTTCCGGTTACTCTGCTCAAGGGCCTCCTGGGCCATTTTATTTTCTGTAACATCTGTCAGAAAATTCAGGGTTGCCGGTACTCCTTCCCAGTCTATCAGCACAGCATTCAAATAAATCCAGCGTATGCTGCCGTCTTTTTTCAGCAGACGGAAAACAAAATGACTTGGAACAGTCTCACCGCGCAGTCTATTTCTATGGTTTTGGGCATGCTGCTCACGTTCTTCCGGATGAATTAGTTCGATAAACGGAATCTTTTCAATTTCTTCCTGTGTGTATCCGGTCATGGTAAATGTCATTGGATTAACCAGCCTTAGCATACCATGCTGAATTACAACAATAGCCTCGTTGGCGCTTTCCACAAGCAGACGGTATTTCTGCTCGCTTTTTCTCAGCTCCCGCTCGGCCTCCATGTGACCTGCTATCTCTTTGGCAAGTTCCTCGTTTGCTTTCTTAAGTTTGTCATTTGCTTCTGAAAGCTGAATCGTACGCTCCTCTACAGTCTCTTCAAGAGCCTTATTACGCTCGACAAGTTCCTTAAGCGGATAGACTTCACCTTCACGAACAAGGTAATAAGGGATTGAAATACTGCTATGAGATATTTTCCATGCCTCTGCTTCCTTGCGGAAGATGAGCACCAGCCGGGCCGTTTCACGAGAAAGTATATGGTCTTTAAACGGCAGGTGAATGGTAAAAAATCCGGTCGTAACGGCAATCGTATCAGAGAGCGATTGTACGGACAGGTCTTTGAGTTCAATATGTAAAGGGGCCTTGACCTGAGCGAAATCCTGGCGGGTAATGGCTACCCATTCCTTTTTATCCTTAACGAGGAAGTCGCCGCCGCCAGTAAACCCTGAAAAATCATCGCTAAAGAGGTTGGTAAGGGTGTCGTCGCGTGATGCATACATCTTAAGATAATTATGAAAAAGCTGCTGTACGCTCTGCCCGTCAGGCATTCTAAGATCTCCGCTTTGGCCTGAGTTTTCGCTGAGCTCAGTGTGAGAGCTGCTGACGTTCCCAGCTGACTCAGTATTCGTTCCCGCGTTTCCATTATGACTGCGGGCATTTATCTCTTTTTCATACAAGGACTTCAGCCTGGCATAGTCCTGCTTTAATGCGGCTAATTCCTGGGAAAGAGCCTCTTTTGTTTTATTCATATTTATCTGACCCGGGCTGAAGACCCGGACATTCTTTAATTTTATTTGATTTGTATTTATTCCAACTAAAAGAGCTGCCGGCAGTTGATCATTTTAATTGATGGCTAACTTACAGCTTTCTTAATGAAAAACCAAAAAGCAAGAGAAAAGTAGAAATATATTTTTTATTAGGAATCCCGCATGAAAATTTCTCTTAAGTTCACAATTGTGGTGTTCAATTACAACCAGAACATGAACAAGTCTGAAGTTAATTGTTAGGACTGGAAGGAAATCACTCGAGATGATTTCTTTCGAGTGATTCTTAAAAGATTTTATTTTTCCAGGAAGAATAATAGCAAAGATCTGAACATTGGGTCCAATTATTTATGGGAAATTACCCGCGAAGATAAGGAAAGAATGCTTTAGAATAATGTTGTATTTAATTAAATTCACTTGGACGGAGTTTTAAGAGATATGACCTCAGAAATTTAACTATACTGATTCATTTAAATAAAATTGTTTGTATTTTCTTTTATTCCAAAAAATATAACGGAAATATGAATACATCCAAACTTTTTTTTTCGGCTATTATCGCTGTAATCACTCTTTCATTTTATTCCTGCACGAAACCTCAGCCTGCAGAACCTGTTAACCATAATTCTGATAGCAGATCCTACTCATGGAGTGTTGATACAGTCCGGACGGGGATAATAAGACCTTTAATGTCACTATGGGGAAGCAATGAAAACGATATTTGGTTTTGTGGGTTTACAGATAATTATTCAAGAGCTCTGTTTCATTATAACGGCAGCATAGCAGTACCTTTCAATTTACCTGAGGCAATTGAACCTGGTGCTGTCTTTGGATTTTCCCCAACTGACATATGGGTAGCAGGTGATGGCTTTAATGAAGGAGACAGCCTTAGTTTCTGGCATTATAACGGGTCATGGAGCTGCACAGCAAGGTTTAATATTCAGGGATACGAGATCTTAGGCATTACCGATATTTGGGGCGATTCACCGGATAATGTATATGCTACCGGTTTTGCTATTCACATTAACAGTGAAAGGGTTTCTCAGTCAAATATAGCGCTGCTTTTTCATTATGATGGCAGTAAGTGGACAAGAGTAAGCATTCCTGATATACACAAGGAGTTTTCAAGAGTAAGAAGAGGCATCAAGGGAAGTGATAAATATTATATACTCTCATCGGCTACTACCCCGGAAAATTTTTATCAGCTAAGAGATACTGTAATAGCATATGAATTTGACGGGAAAAATCTAAAGACACTCCTAAGTACTTATACAAGAAGGTCAGATGGAATTTGGGTAAGCGAAATAGATAAACAGATCTATTTTACGCAGGACAGTAAGATCTACAGACTTAGGAATGAACAGCTTGAACCTTTTCTTGATAACACATACGAGAATCACAGAATTGAAATCTGGGGAAGAAATGAGAACGATATGTTTCTTGCAATGGAAGACGGGATAGCCCATTATAACGGTAAAAACATTGAATACATTTATAAATTCAGTTCCAGTTATATTGAGTTATACGGACTGATATGTTTTCAGAACTCTGTATTTATACTGGCCTTTGATTCTTCAATCCAGTCAAATATTATTATAAGAGGAACCGCAAAGCATTAACAATTTAATTTGAAATAATCTCAAAAACCTCCTGGTCACAATTTGGTCAATACTTTTGAAAATGTTGTGTTTTTAAGCTGAATTCGAAAGGTTTTAGGAGTCACGCAGATTCCCTGTTTCTTAAGCAAGAGAAATAAAAGCTCAAAATCATTAGGTTTTGGGCTTTCTTCGTTTTATGCTGCCTGAAATAAGTCCCAATTGAACAGATAAAAAGCTAGTTATCCTTGTTCAAATGTCAATCTGAAGCGAAATTCAAAAGAAACGGAAAGCCGGAAACAGTGCCGAAGATAAATATAAGTGCAGGCTTATTATACTATTTAAATTATGATCTGGTTCTAAGGGAAGGAGATAATATAGGAAATATTGGACTTCAGATGGTTCTTCCCATTCCGGTGACTTACACCAGGAAACTTAATGTTGGCGGATAGGCTATTCTATAGATAATGGCCTTTCATGGACACCGACTGGAACAACTGGATTATCTGAACGCATCATTAGAGCGATTGCTAAGTGATTTTCAGAGCAGACAACATCGGCTCTATCTTTTCTCACTTCAAAAATAATTTCTAAAGATTCACCATAAAGATATAGGTTGCTTACGCACCATCGATCAGAGGAGGCAAACAAGCCGGGTAAAGTTATTAGATAAGCAATTATTCACCTTGAAAATATTACGTGATAAAAGTTATTCTTTTTAATGTTTTGTATTATAATTTAATTTGGTAAGTTACTTCCCAAACTGATTTAAAAGCAAAGTACAGATTTTGTTATGAAAATATCTCCCTTAAAATCCTATAAGGCCCCATCTTATCCAACCAGGCAAGAGGCTAAATCTGATCCTGATTTACTGAAAGATAACTTTCCATTGCGCTGGCTCAACGGGAAACTTGTTATAGGAGCATTAGCTACTTACTTATTATGCACAATTGAAAGTGATACTGCTGCAAAAATCGGTGTAAAAACCGAAATCATTCCTGATAGTAAAAACAAAGACCGCAATCCTCAGAAAGAGAATAATGCTTCAGAGACACCCTTTTATATTGCTCCGGTATTTCAACATGGTGATGGCCAAGGAGCATTTGGATGTATAGTTGTTAACCCTCCATCTTATCTAAGTGAAGAAGATGCAAGGTATATTATAGAAGAGGAATTAAAGAAAGAAGGAATAGTTTTCGACAAGAAAAATGTAAGGATAGATGAAATAGTCTTTTCTCCTCAATCAGATGATGACGTAACAGAATCTGATGAAGACAGCGATAACAGAGGGAAGAATAAGTCACAGATTAACTTTTTAAGAAGGCATGACAAGAAAGAGGCTATACCCTTAATCATTGACGGATATTCAACCCGGTTTAAACTTGCCTATGAATTCGTCTCGAGTAATGAATACCACATGCTGTGCGGCAGTACTAACATTTCATCCTTGGAATCTGTAAATACAATAGAAGCTTCTGAAAACCTGAGGGAGATGTTAAAAACATATGGGAAGCTAAATGCTGTTGTCTTTTATGATCCCCTCTGCTATCCGGTAGAAAAGGAACCATATAAAAGGCACAGGTACATAGAAAATTATGATCCGTATGACTTGCAAAAGATCGAGAATGAAATAAAACAAAAAGATGATCTATATGATAATGAGAAAAGATCTAAAAGAGAAGATGATTTTTTGAGCTATCATAAAAGTTCCAGCATCTCATCCAAAGAGATGTTGCGAAAACAGGTCCGTGATTTTGTTATATGGATAAAAGAGCAAGGTTATCTCAACAATAAATGAATTCCACCAAAATATTCCTGGGTAGCTAATTGAACGCAATATACATATGGTTTGCTTTACTGTCTACTATTTTGTTCTACAGCCCTGACAAAACTTCTTTTAGTAGAAAGCCAGATGGGGCAATAGTTAAAGAAGATTACCTGAACAAAGTTGATATAAAAGGTAAAAGGACCGGAAAATGGATAATCAGTGATAGTTTATTATATCCGCTTGAAGAAGGATATTATCTTGACGGAAAGAAAAACGGTTATTGGATAGAATACGGGAAACTGGGCATAAGGGCTGCTACAGGGAAATATCTCAATGGAGCTAAGAATGGGAACTGGATTTATTATGATTGGGACGGCACTACAAAAAAGGAAGAAGGAGAATTTAAGAACGGTAAGAGAAATGGCACATGGAAGACTTTTGATTGGGCAGGAAAAGTTGAATCTATTTTGAATTATAAAAATGGCAAGCGTCATGGTAAATGGAAAGAAAATATAAATAAAGATGATGCAAATGATGGCCTTTATGTGGATGATTTGAAGCAGGGTCCGTGGAGAGTGTCCTTTTCGTGGGGTATATATGGAATAGGAAGTTATAAAAACGGTCTTAAAACCGGACGTTGGAAAATCTACAACGACAACAGTCTTATAGCAGAAGGGATTTATACCGCTGGCAAGAGAACGGGCATTTGGTTCTTTTTTGATGAAAATAACCATAAGACAACGGGCAGGTATATGAATGGATTAAAATGCGGTTTCTGGAAAGAAAGTCTTGAAAATGATAGAGAAGCTTGCGGGAAGTATACAAATGGAAAGATGACTGGTTTGTGGACATTTTATCTCTCAGGAAAAAAGTTTGAGGAAATAAATTATAAAAATGGAATTAAAGATAGCTGGGCCAGAGGCTTCTATATAAGCGGCAAAAAGTCATGGGAAGGTACATATACAAACAATCAACTTGATGGTAAAAGGAGATTCTATTTAGAAAGCGGGCAGATTTCAGGAGAGGGACTATACAAAAATGGCAAACAAATAGGCAAGTGGAGACTGTTTTATGAAAATAATAAACCTCAGATGGAAGCTGATTTTAGTACTGAAGGTAAACTGATAGGACCTTTCAGGAAGTGGTACCAGAACGGCAAAAAGGAAACGGAGGCTTTTTATATATTAGGAAAATTGGATGGAATGAAGACTGACTATTATGAAAATGGGAACATTCAACGTCAGGCAGATTATACTGATAATAAACCCAATGGTGCCTGGATTGAATATTATGATAATGGCAAAAAAAAGTTTGAGAAATATTTTAAATACGGACTTCATAACGGACCATACATAGAATATGACTGGAATGGGCTAAAGCTAAAGGAAAAGACGTTCCATAATGATTTCTTAAATGGCAAGGCCTACGAATGGTCTTCTGATGGATACCTCATATCTGAAGAAGAATATTTTAATGGTCAAAAACATGGCCAGTTTTCCACCTATTATCCGGACTCCAGAAAAGAAAGTGAAACATTTTACAAATATAATAATCTCATAGGCCGCAAGACCCAATGGACCAGCAATGGCAAAAAGCTACTGGAGCAGGATTTTAATGTCGTGCCAGACGGCAAGTATTCACGGTGGTATTATAATGGTCCTAAAAAAACAGAAGGCACTTATAAAAATGGGTTTGAAACAGGTAAATGGACCAGCTTCCATCCAAACGGGAAAATTTATGAAGAAGGAGAATTTGTAAAGGGATTAAAGGAAGGGATATGGAGTCAATACTACGATAATGGTAATCTGAGATCCCGTGGAAATTTTAGCCGGCATAGGAAACAGCAGCAATGGGTCTATTATTACAGAAACGGCAGTAAACTGAGAGAAGGCAGTTACAGAGATAATAAAGAAGCAGGCACCTGGGTATTTTATACTCCCGAAGGCATGCCGCTGCTTACAAAGCAATATAATAGAAATACTGCAGGAGAATATGTAATTAAAAGAAATGAAAACACACTGGGCTTATTAAAAAGTAAAAATATCCAAACAGAATACTACCCTGGAGGAGAATTAAAAGCACTCGGTATATGTAAGGATAAAATTAAATCCGGCATTTGGCTTTACTTTTATCCCGATGGATCACTTATGAAGCAGGGAGAATATAAAGCAAATAAAAAGCATGGGTATTGGACTTCCTGGTATGAGAACGGTGTGATAAAATCGACAGGAAATTACAGCTGGGGAAATAAAAACAATGACTGGATTTACTATTATCCCAATGGAGACAGATACGATTACTAACGGAAAAATTAAAGCTCAAACAAAGTAAAATAATTTGACAACAGATACAAATAAGAACAAAGAGAACAGTTCATGCATATAACCCTGCACCTTACAAACGGCTGCAATATGAAATGTGATTATTGTTATGCACCGCCTGCGGATAAACGGTCCGATATGACAGAAGATATTGCTTTCCATGCTGTAGAATATGGCAGTAACATCTCTCCGGAGAATTGCGGTATAATATTTTTTGGAGGGGAACCTCTTTTGAAAAAAGAATTGATCACTTCTACTATTGAATTCAGCAAGGAACTTAAGAAGAAAAGAGGCTTCAGAAATCATTTTAAGGTTACAACCAATGGACTGCTGCTTGATGAGGATTTTCTTGAATATTGTAAATCGGTTAATCTTATGGTAGCATTAAGTATTGATGGTAATAAGGAAGCTCACAATATGCACAGAAAAACCCGTTCAGGTGAATTTACGTTTAATGTGATCGAGCCAAAAATCAATCTTCTCCTAAAGTATCAGCCTTATGCCAGTTTCTACATGACTGTAACCCCAGAGAATGTAAAGTATTATTCGGAATCATTTACATACCTGATAGGGAAAGGTGCAAAGTATATTATTGCATCGTTAAATTATGCTGGTAATTGGAATGAAGAGTCTCTAGCTGAACTAAAAAAACAGTATAAACAGTTAGCCCATACATATGAAAAGCTGACAATAGAACAAAGAAAGTTTTACTTCAGTCCTTTTGAAGTTAAATTTTCATCACATATAAAGAATGATGAACTGCTTTGTGAAAAATGCCACCTGGGAATGCGCCAGGTTTCAGTTGCCTTTGACGGCAAAATTTATCCATGTGTTCAGTTTGTTTCCAGGCCGGGATTTGAAATAGGCGATGTATGGAATGGTATAGATGAAAACAGGAGAGCCTCACTTTATAAACTCTCACAGAGTAAAACCAGTGAATGTGAACGATGTGCTGTCAGCTCACGCTGTAATAATAACTGCAGCTGCTTAAATATACAGACTACCGGCAACATCGAAGAGGTTTCTCCGATCCTTTGCGAAACAGAAAGAATGCTTATTCCCATAGTAGACCGGCTTGGTGGAAGGCTATATAAAAAACGTGCACCAATGTTTATTCAGAAACATTTTAATTCGGCCTATCCCCTTCTCTCTTTATTAGAGGATATGAATAATTAAGATCAGATATTTTCATGCTAAATACGACATAGCAATCTATCTTATCCAAAATATTTTTATTTTGCAGACACTCTTGTTTTCCAAAGGTAACAAATATGAAATCACTCAGGTCATCTTTCAAACTTTTCATAACCAATTTATTAGTATTCTATTGTATCATGTTATTTATAATGCTATTTCAATCAGGTTGTGCCGAAAAAGAAATTACTCAGGTTAATACGAAAGCAGGATGCGAGGAAGAAAAACTATCCTTCATGAAGCAATATTTAGAAACTACTTACGATACAGTAGGAGGAAAAGATACCTGTTTTATTTACCAGATGTGGGCTCCTGAAAAACCAATTCTACAGCTAGGCGATACAATTGCTGTTGTTATAAGTGCAAAATATGATTACAATGGATCTCCTCTTATTTATGATAAACCTGTTTATGTTACCATAACAACAGGATTTGGCGATAAAGAGACATATTGGTTAAAAGGAAAACTACTGCCGGGCCAAACAAAATTAATTGACGTTGAAATATTTCATGGGCTTATTTCTTACAATACCTTTTATGTAAGCCATCCCTCAAAAGAGGATAATTTCTTAGAGATAAGACCGACTGGTGATACGCTCATTGCATCTTACCAATCTTATTGTTCTGGGAATATCATTAAAGATACTGTTGTTATCCTTCCAAAATAATTATTCTTCATCTCAAGGTGGAGATCTGCGAAAGCGACATGCATGATCGTACAGTTTTCTTTATTCGTATGGGCAAGAATTTAAAAATCGACTGCATGTCAATCTCGTTTATGTCTGGCAGCAATTACTTTAAGAATAATAGTTTCTTTGTTTCTATAAATTCCCCCTGTCGCTACTCAAAAGTCCATCTCGGCTGAAATTTTAATCTGATTCATGCAAATAGCCCTACTTTCAAGCAATTCTATTTTATTTTCTCACGGCATATCAGATCTATTTATTTTTAACTTAGGATTTGTCCTCTGAAGAATTTCTATTTGCTTAGTAAGAATTATGATTTGATATTTTAGCTGAGCTTTGGTTTTGAAAGAGTTTAGGAAGAACAATAGCAGTGACTTAAGCATCGGATCCATTTATTTGTTAATAATTACCCGGCAAAGATAAGAAAAGATTGCTTTAGAATAATGCGAAATTTAGCTAAATTCGCATGGACGGAATTTTGAACAGCGACAGCACTCTGCCTGGATCCGAGTTGATACCGCCTTGGAAATATCTACCTTATATAATTCTCTATTTCTTTATCATGAATTTTACTATTTTATATCCAACAGAAATTGGATCTCTTGCAGGGAAAATCCCCTGAGTCCTTAAAATTATTTAGGTACAAATTTATGGAAGATCATAACCGGAATTCCGGAATTCAAATCAATGATCCCAGTATGTTTGATTCATACCGGAGTCAAAAGGCGGTTGAATTTTCATTCACTGGTCAAAGGCTTGTTATCAAACATATGGATAAGTACAATACATTACTGCAGATCTTTCCTCTGATTCCATTTATAATATTCTGTCTGTATATATCTGTCACAGTAGCTGTTTCCATATATCTGGTTATTTTCGTTGGAGCTATTTCTCTTTTTATTATTTATCATATCAAGAGAATTATAATTCAAAAAATAGTTCACAGTAAAGTCATAACAATAGATCTCATAAATAAAAGCCTGAACTTTACAGTTACTGATAAATTTGCAGTGAAGCATGCAAAATTCTTCAGTTTATTTGAGCCTCTAGGATTTTCCTGCGGATTTCAGGAAATTGATAAATTCTATCTTGAGAAGATTTACTTTAAATACTCTACAGATTCGGTTGACCATTATTTGATCAGGATGCAAATGAAAAACCGAGCTGATTCAAAGTTTAAGCTTGCAATGGTAAAGAATAAGAATTTTGCAGGCGACCTTGAAAGTTTCTTAAACAGTCTGATAAATTAAAGACATAGAGAGTTAAATAATAACTTTGAATGTGAAATTATGAGCTATCCAGGACAAATCGTTTATCTTTCGTTCCATCACATCCAATTTTCTGCAGACAAATACTCAGGTGTTTATTGAAATTCTTCTGATTCATGTAGTCTGAGGCATAGCCATCCAATTCTCATATAGGACAATATTAACAAGTTGACCATATACTTTTGTAGGTAATGATTAATACAATCGGCTCTTTTTCCCGCACCATCACATCATCTGAATTATTTTGCGGTTATATAAAAATATTGTCCCATATATAAGATATAGCAGGAATTTCAAGTGATTCGATAAATTATTTTTATTCTATAAAATATTTTTCCAAAACTTTCCTTTTATTCATATTTGACACGGAACTGTAAAACTCTTAATTTTCTCTTCAACTAAACAAGAGGCTAATGCTGCTATGACTGACAAGCCTTCTACACAGCAGCTGATCGCTTTTTTAATATTTTTACAAATAGTACCGCCACTATGAATCACATAGGCATTGACGGCTGCAAAGCAGGCTGGTTTTATGTCAGCTTGGATGACGATGACAATTGGAACATGGGAATTCTGTCCAATATAAAGGAGCTGTCTGCATTCCTGCCAGAAAGTAAACTTATCTTGGTTGATATTCCAATCGGCTTAAGAGAAAGCGGACTATCTGAAAGGCTCTGTGACATGGAAGCCAGAAGAGTCCTCACAAAAAGAAAGTCCAGTATCTTCCCTGCTCCATGCAGACAAGCACTGAGCTGCACTACATACAAAGATGCCTGTAAAGTAAATGAGAAAGTTACAGGCAGAAAGATTTCACAGCAGACATGGGCTATATCATCTAAGATAAAACAGATGGATGACTTCCTATCTGAAACGAATACTGCAGGAAGAGTAAGTGAGTTTCATCCTGAAGTTGCTTTCTGGGCGTTAAACAATAAAACTGAGATGCAGCATAATAAAAAGCTCCAGCATGGACATGAAGAACGACTTAAAGTACTTCTGAAATATTATCCCTTTACTGAAGAGATTGTCTGTAAAGCAAAAGAAAAGTACAGGCGAAAAGATCTTGCTTTAGATGATATTATTGATGCTATTGCAGGAGCAGTTACAGCAAAATATTCTAAATCACTTTGTACTCTGCCGCAAATACCTGAAATGGATAATAGAGGGCTGGCTATGGAGATTGTATATGGTAAACTGTAAAAGAATCTGTACTGTTTGTCTAGTCTCAAGAAGAAATAAAGTATTGGTTTTTCTGTTATTCTGTTTTATGAATATTTCATGTCTGGAACAATTATGTCAGGGCTACAATTGCATTTCTAAAGAAGGATATGGATTCACTTAAGAAAATAATATTATTGATGATGGAACTACCTGAGGTTAATAGTATGCATACTCATTTAGCTTATGTAAGATCATTTATCAGAAACATAGATAAGCCATACAACTTTTCGTACAAAGATGTAATCAACAATCTTAATTTTTAAGAGTGACAAATCGGGCAGACATCGAAATAACCGATTTTAAGATTAAAATATAAAGGGGCAATCATTAATTCCATTTGTATTGTATAACTACATACTGCACAATCATCAGAAAGCAGGGCAGATAACCCCCGGTAAAACAAATATAAAGTAATAATATTCCAGCGGAGTAAGCAGAAAGCTTTTCCCGAATTTTTCCGCCAAGCCCAAAGTTTCACTATTAATACATGTAAATAAATCAAATTAATTGTATTTTGCCCTGCTCCATTTTGTAACTGACTTTAGCGGAGCTGATGTGTAATGCTTAAAGTTTTAATTCTT
>JAUZPB010000110.1 GCA_030706145.1 Bacteroidota bacterium | reverse complement strand
TGTGAAATAAAGGTTTTATAATAATCATCATATAATCTTTTATATTCTTTTATATCATCTCTTTTGCCGAGTGCTTCGGCTAGAATAATTACATTTTTTAGTCCATCCAGCGCTAAAAAATTGTGCCCTGTCACATGGCCTGTTATATCTTCATTATCCCCTGGGGTTGTTACTGGAATTAAATTTAACGAATCCGTTTTGCGAATATTTATAAGCCAATCGACGGCTTTTCTAATTGAAGGATATATCTTTTCTACATAACCTTTGTCATGAGTAAGAAGATAATGCTGACCATAGGCCCACATGACCTGCCCCCATGCATCATACTGCCCTCCTTGTGAGACGAAATTGCCATCTGGCTGCTGCCAGTTTGGAAAGAAATCCAGTACTTGCCTTGCTATCTCATGATAACCTGAAATATCATACATCCTTAGAATTGAGGAAGCATCCCTTAACCAAAATGCATCATACTGAAATTCATTTACTTTCTGAATGTAATCATTCCCTTCTTTGTTTCTTGCTATCAGGTCATATACCAGATTTGCCTTAAATGTATTGTTAACCTTTTCCTCAGGCACTGAAATATTTATTCCTTTACTAAACAATTCTTTCCAGAATTTAACTGTCCTTTCATAATAATCCACATGCCTGGCAGCTCTGATCTCTTCTACCAAGGCATCAAACTTCGAGATTGTCAGGTAAGGAAACTTCAAGTAAATCGACCTTTCTTCTCTTGGATTTAGTATTAATCTATATTGAACAATTCCAACAGGAGTTGTTGGAAGCACCTTCATATTCCTCGACTCAAGATTATATGGCTCATTATATCCCGTTTTAAGAGTCATCATTTGCTGAAAGATACTGTCTTTCTGAAATAAATAAACCATTCTTTCATCACGCATAAAGACATCGTTCGTAAAGGAGTATTTCCAGTTTACATTGAACGAGTCACCAGCTTGTTCAAATTCTCCTAACCTTTTAGCCTTCCAGGGTCTACCGAAACGGTTATCGCCAACCTGCCAGTCTGTGTTTTCATCATTCTGATATCTTACACCTGCCCCAAAGAATGCCGCTCTTTTATCATTTGCATTATTTTTAATAGCAACCTTTATGAAATTTATTAGCGGACTTTCTGGCTTTCCATCCAGCGTTGCTGCAAATATCTGAAAGCTATATAACAAACTGTCTTTTTGGAATTTGTATTCAATAACAGGCAGGTATCCCTTTGCAAGTGTCTTTACCCTCTGAGTAACCGGTTCTAAAGGATTTCCGATAAAAAACATCAATTCTCCTGAGCCGGTATAAAGGTATCCCTCAGGCGTAATTAGTGTTCCTTCCTTTCCATCCATAACACCAATTTCATCTGTGGGTTTGCTAAAATAACAAAAAGGTTCATCCTGCCTGTCTATGGCTGGGTCAATCATTTGCGATGAAACATTACTGTAAATAACTACTAGAAAAGAAATAATCCCATAAAGCTTAATTAAGTATTTATTCAAGCGCATCTAAATCACTCCCGGAAGAAAGTTTCTTAAAGAAAAATTATTGCGGTAAAGTCCATTCACTTAGTCCCACTCTAATTGTAACTCTTCCAATAACATTTCCATCAACTAAAGCTTCCCATGAAATATCAATAGGCTGCGTTGTTTTTTCAGATGCCGCAATAATAAATGTTTGAACAGGAAAAACTTCATTTGGGGCAAGATGGTATGTTGCAATGCCTGAAGAGACCTTCCAGCCTTCTGGAAGCAATGGCTTAAGTGCTACATTTACCGAATCATTTGTATAATTGCTTAAAATGACTGGGAAATTTAAATAACTGTTCACAGCAACAGTAATTTCAGGTTTCACTAAAGATGCTAAGTTTTCAATATTATGTACTTTCCAGAACTTCCTGTAAAAGGCAAAAGCTCCACCTAATTCAATAGTAACTTCTTTTCCAGTTTCTTCTTTATATCCTCTTGGAGCAATATATTGAAGGCTCTCTGATCTTATTCCTTCAAAGACATCAGCATTTGGATTACATTTTACTAGTGACTTTCCAAATAATAGGTGAAACCTGGACATATACTTTTCAAATTCGCTGAAGTCTTTTGTTTTTAATGCTTTTATTGCACTTTCAGATACATCAGCCTGAGTTAAATGCGGTGTGCTAAGTTCTGCAGCTAACTGGTAGTAAGGTATCTTTTTTGTTTTTGACAATTCTGAAATATTAAATCTTGGACCCAGACCATCAATGGGCTCTTCTCTATCAGAAAAATAGTAGATCTTTTTAGTCTGCCATGGGTTTACCCCCTCATTGAAATTACTTATGTCTGCCTTTTCCCTGGGAAAAGCCACCTGTTGTGGGAAAACAGTTGGATCACCTGCCATGTCAAATGCTTCTGTTGCAATTACTCCTGAGGCCTGATGGTCCCCATGATTCTCTCCCGAGACAAAATCAGGCAGCCATGAAAAAATAACCTCTGGTCTTGTAAGCCTAATTATTCTTATTATCTTCTCGAGTGTCTCTCCATGATTGACTGTCCCTAGAGAACGAAATACATCTTGCCCTGGACTGTCATAACCGTTTAAGAACCATACATTTGTAATTCCAAACTTTAAGGCAGCCTTTCTTGCTTCTATCTCGCGGATTAACCCCATAGACGAGGCTTGCTCTAGGCCATATGAATTGCCTCCTCCCTGACCACGGTTTGTATATATTATAGATACTTTCTTATTATCATCATAAATTGCTTTTGCCAGATAACTCCCTATTGCTGTTTCATCATCCGGATGGGCTACAATAAGCAAAATATCTGTTTTATATCTTTCATCAGGTTTGATGTTGTATAAAGGTTTGTCTGTTTGGGCAAATATGTTAATGGCTATTATTAAATGAATACAGTAAAACGTAATTCTCATTTTTCATTTCCTTTAATAATCATCATTTTACTCACCTTGTCTTGTCTAAATTTAATTTCCTCGGTTCTTTTACCATGGCAATTAACCAGATTGAAGCTGAAAAGGCACATACCATTGAAATAATAAAAATGTAGCTATAACCATAATGGTTAGCTATCCACCCGCCAATTATTCCGGATAAACTAAATGGAGACGTTATCATATTTGTAAGTGCAATATATGTCTGCCTATTGTTTTCGGCACTTAATTCGGCAATTATTGGTAACCTTGAAACTTGTTGCAGCGATGTAGTAAAGGCAGAACCTGCAAATGCTATCATATACAGATTAAGGCTATAAGCATTAAGTGCTATAAAACACGCCGAAAATGTAGATAAAGAAGCTATCAGTAGATTTAACTTATGGCCAAAATGATCTGCCATATAACCAAAGAAAAGATTTCCCAGAATTAAACTGCCCATAATTATTATGGTAATTTCTCCCACATAACTATCTGGTAGTGAAAATCTGCTTAAAGCATTTATCGAATAAAATACATCTGCCATCAGAGCCGTTACCAGCAGAGCATCGGCTACAAGATAGTTTCTGAAGTTCTTTTCTTCTTTTATTATCTTTGGAAGCCCTCTAAAAAAATCTTTGTTGCCTTTTTCTTCATGAATATCATCAGGACTATCTTCTTTAAGAAGCGTAAGAAAAATGTAGGAACACATTGTAATTAGAAAAGCTATTAAATATAACATTGCATAGTTTTCTGGGAAACTAATTTTTGACAATACCATAGCTACTATCCACCCGCCAATGATTCCTAATGCACCACCAGTGATTGACCTAAAAGCAAAAAGTCTTCCTCTTAGGTGAATTGGAGTTAGCTTTGCAATAAGATCAAACCACCCGGGAAGATTGAGACTGCCTGCAACAGCAGCTAATGCAAATAAGATGAAGAAAATAACAAGACCAATATTGCTTTCAATTTTTCCTATGAAAAACAAACTTGTAAAAGAGATCAGCAGCCAGGGTACACGCTGCAGCAAGGATGTCCTAAGCAAAAGCTTCTTTTTATATGGCTGTTTTGAAGAATAATTAGCAATCAGTATCTGCGGGAAATTAAATCCTACAGTCCAGAATACCGGAAGAAGTCCTACGGAAATATTACTCCCGCCAATTTTTTTTACAAAAACAGGTGTAACAGCCGACAGTGAAATAAAGCTTATCGCAAATGAATAGAGTGCCCCATCAATTAAATTGCAAACAAAATTTCTTTTTACTGTAGCTGAATATTCTTTCAGCCATTTAAGCACGATACACCTTTACTTCTTTTGGCAAAAGAGTAACCTCTAAAGAAACAGTGGAATTATTTTTATTGCCTGTTAATGTCAGTTTCTCCTGCGAAAATTGTTCAATCAAGCAGTCAATTCCAATTGCTGGAATTTTTACTGTTGCCCTTACATGAACATTTTCCTGATTCTGTAGAATAAGCATAATTTCATCTTCTTTTGTAAGTAGGTCTACTCTGATCTTTGCTTCTCCAAGGACTTCCGTCTTTTGAAGCTTTGCTGCAAATTCCACTAGTGAAGCAATTAAGTTTCCATTAAGAGTATTTTTGTTTTGGAAATAGGAAAGTCCAATATATGAACCAATCAGGATCGCCTTCCCTTTTCCATATTCAGAATATGTAATAGCGGGCTCTCCAGTAAAATGTTTGGCTAAGACTTCCGCCCCTTCACAAATTAGATTTTCTTTTACAATTGCCCCTTGTATCTTGTCACCTTTATAAATAAATGGCAGGTCTTTTAAGATCTCCATTTCAACTGTGCCGCTACCAATTGCTTCAATTGTTCCAGCTGGGACCCTGAAAGTTTCTTTCGTAATCCCGTTAAATATTTCCTCTCCCTTTCTTATATAACCCAGGTCCTTTATAAGCTCAATTTCAGAAAGGTTGTTCTTAAAGGCTGGTTCAACTAAACCCTGCCTTGCCTTAAAGACCTCATGCATTCCATAACCAGGAATTACTTTTTCATGATGACCACACTCAATATTCCATCCGGCAAAATAGCTTTCACCAATCAGAACACCACCTTGATTAACCCAGTCTTTTAATCTTTTACAAACATTTTCACTTAGCACATATGGGAAAGGAATATATAGCACTTTATAGTTATCGAGCACATTATTTTCAAATTCCATTGGATGAATAAAATCAACATTAATATTATATTCATATAAAGCTTTATGCACTCCAAGAAGCGAATTGGTCGCTGTTTTTTCATTGCCGGTTGAAGCCCATGCAAAGATCTGATTTTCTGGATTATAAAGTATTACAACTTCCGCCTTCTTTGGCTCAGCTTCAAGAAGAAATTCGGCATTTTGCTGCAAAACATTTCCAACTTTTGCAAAGGAACGTAACCACGAGGTCTCCTTTCCATCTAAAGTTGTCAGTCCCCAGCTGGGAGCTTCGCGGCCAAGAATCTCAGGCCTGTATTGCCAGAAAATGAATCCTTTGAGGTTGCCTGCAACACCGCGAAAGATAAGTTTCTTTATGTCATTCTCATCAATAAACCTGGGCATATCAAGCGTATAGCCCATTAGCATTAGCATCTCGGCAGAAATAACAGGCTTGCCTTTTGCACATGATCTGAGAAGATCGATCATCATTGCATCATCCATCTGAGTAAAACCATGAAGATCGCCATACTGACCAATATTCCACGGATCATTTGCCGTTGATGTAACAGGAAATCCCTGAATGAAAACGTGATGACACATTATGGGATGTTTCCCATTATCTTCACTACGTGCAACTTCAAATCTTTTCCTTACATTTTCACCAATGGTATGGACAAAAAACATTCTCCAATCAATTATATCGTTAAAGGTATTCCTGGTCTTTGGCAGTTCTGCCTCTTTAAAGCCTCGATAGTTCCTGTTCCATGCATCATTTAACTTTTTTATATCTCCATACTTATTTCGAAGCCACATTTTGAATTTTCTCTGACAATTATGACAATAGCACAGCATGTCCCCCATTTTCTCATAGTTATCAGCATATAGCCTCATCTCAGCCATACTGCTTGTCAGCTCTGGCTCACTACCTACATTCCATATTTCAAGAGCAGGATGATCTTTATATCTCTTTACAGTTTCATAAAGAAACTCGAACTGGTGATCTGTAACATTGTCATTATTAAAGCAATATCCCAAACCGCCAATCTGCCTGTGTGGTTGTGTCTGTGGAGCGATCTGCCTTCCATTTAATGTAACCATTGAAGCATCTGAATACTTTCTATATATCCAGGCTGGTGCTACATCAAATATAGTATTTAGCATTACCTTGAGTTTGTATTTATAGGCAATCTCCATTAGCTCATCTATATCATCAAAGTAGAATTCATCTTCGGATGGATTATTCCATCTCCACTGCACCCAGAATTTTACTGTGTTAATTCCAAGCCCAGATATTGTCTTTAAGTCATTATCCCAATCTTCTTTTTGAGGTGAAGGAGCGCGGTAATATTGTGTTCCAAAAGGTATATAGGTATCTGTAAAAATCCTTTTCATGCCTTCTCCGGAGGAATTATCATTGTACTAATTCTCAAGATATTATAAAGAATAATACAGATTATTTTGGTGTACATTTTTGTACCCTGGAGCTTTCTCCGGGATCTGTGCTGAGCGTTCTAACTTACAATTCTAAAAAAGCCTGGTAAAGAAAGCTTATTTATATTGGACGTCTACCCATCTTTTTTCCTGATTACTTATTATTACAGCTTCAACAATTTGTATCTCATTATATCCATCTTCAAAGGTTGGGAAATCAGCTTTTTCTACTATTGGATCTTTACCAAGCCTTATAAAATCGTATACATTCATAAATAAATTCTTTAGACCATCAGCATAACCTTCAGGATGCCCTCCTGGATAATGAGCATATTTCCTTGCGTTTTCACTCAAAAGCGATGGATCTTTTATCATTAGTTCATTGGCTTTTTCACGGTAACCAACCCATAAATCGTTCGGTGACTCCTGATTCCATGAAATAGCCCTTCTGCTGCCATCAATTTCAAATATAAAATAGTTCTTCCTTCCAGCACTTACCTGCGAGACCGTAAAAACACCACGGGCCCCACCTTCAAACTGAAGCATTACAATTGCTGCATCTTCTGTATCTACCTGAACATCTTCAAATTCGCTTGCCTTTATTTCCTCTTTCCCCTTAAATGTTGAGACTTCCCTTAAGGGCCTTTTCCTTGTTTTATGAAATGTTAACAGGTCCGCAAATACACTTTTTATCCTTTGCCCTGTTATAAACTGCAGAAGATCACACCAGTGTGAGCCAATATCGGCAACTGCTCGTGATTTTCCACCAGAGGCACTTTCAACTCTCCAGTTATAGTCAGTATCATAGTAAAGCCAATCCTGCAAATAATTGCCATGAACAAGATAAATATTACCAAGCTCACCTTTTTCAACCATTGTACGTGCCTGCTGGGCCAAAGGGTAAAACCTGTAATTGAAATTTACTGCGTTGACTACTCTTTTTTCTTTGACAAGTTTTAGCAGCTCTGATGCTTCCTTTGAGGTAAGTGTAAGCGGCTTTTCAGAGATTATATGTTTTCCAGAAAGAATAACGGCTTTGTTTATTTCAAAATGCAAATTGTTTGGCGTGCAGTTATGTACTACCTGTATTTGATTGTCTTCAATGATATCTTTCCATGTAGAATATACCTTTGGAATCGAAAATTTTTTCGCAACTGATCTTGCACTTTCAATATCTAAAGATGCAACTGCTTCAAGCTCAACCTCAGGAATCCTTCTTAATGCCTCAATATGCACTGGTCCAATAAATCCCGTACCAATAACTGCAGCCTTTAGGTTAGACATAATAACCTCCTTATATTTCAACTTAACCTGCCATTGGGAAATAGTCTTAAACTAATTCTATGGTCTGTATACTTTTCTTTTCGATATCTTCTTTTGGGGTATTTCTTCTGAAGATCACAAAATATGAGGATTCTTCTTTACCGACAGGAATGCATGCCCCATGCCAGACTGCTTTGTCGATAATAACAACTTCACCAAGTCCGACCTCGAAAGATTTTATATTATTACCTCCTTCTTCCTCCGGTAGCATAAGAGGCAACTTAAAGGGAGCATCTATTGGAATTAGTATCTCCTGAGTGTTAAGGTGCCTCTCCATTGTACTTATCCTTGATTCGGGCTGCTTGTATACTTTGCAAATCCCTATTTCTGTTTCACCCTGTATACTAAAATTTGATATATCACTCCAGAATTCGTAATCAATTGCCTTAGATGTTGGCTCTCCCTTTGGGAAAAGAACAACTTTACCATATTTATTGAAATTACTTTCATTTATATGTTCTGACTTTATTTTCATAGATTATGCCTCTTATATCTTTCTCTATCCTAACAAAGGCTTATTTCTTACTAAAGGCTGAGTAATAGGATTCACTCTTTACTGAATGCCAAGTACTAAAGACAATAGTCTATTTTTCCATCTTAATTATATATATCTTTCCTCCTGACATAGCCAGATCTTTTATCATGGTCTCTTTTCCTTCTTTTTTTACGATATCATATTCAAGCTCATTTCCCATTTCATTATAGAAAGTAATTTTTCCATTTAGCTTAAATGGGATTTTGACTGTAACTTTTTCCTTTCTTGTATCTACCATTGCACCACTTGTATCGTTTGTTCTTTTTTTAGGGAATGAAGTCTTTAACCACGCGACCACTATAACACTTCCATTTTCATTCTGAAAAGCCTTGATCATGCTATCTGAATTATCCTGTCTGATCACTGTTATCTGGCTATCAATATCTTTGTATTTTGATGAGAAAAGAGAATTGAAAAATTTTAATGCCGTAAGTGCAGGCTTGGGTTTGTAATCATAATAGGCAACACCGAGATTCCTGTTATTATTATCACCAATTACATTCTCACCCATAGGCAGATCTTTTAATTCATACCAGCATATAGCCGCAACTTTTTCTGTACTGACTACTAATGAAAGCGTTTTGAACAGTTCAACTGCATGATACTGAGGTGTATGTTCATAATTATAATAAGCTCTATAATCATTTGATACCTTGCTCTTTCCCATCCTCCAGGTACTATAACCAACTTCAGCCATCCATAGCGACTGGTTGAGTCCATATTGCTTTATTACTTCGGAAATTTCGTTTACATAGTTTGTTATTTCCTCAATCGGCTTTGGGCTCCATGTTTCAAAATAATTATGGCAATTAACTATATCGACATATGGACTTATACCATAATCTCTGAATAATTCTCTTAAGAATTCAACCCTGTGGGCTAACCCGCCCAAAACGACTTTTGCCTGTGGGTCAGTTTTCCTTACTGCATCTGATCCAATCTTTATCATCTGGGCAAAATCTTTCGGAGTCCCTTGCCAATATATTGAAATATCAGGTTCATTCCATAGCTCCCATGTCTTTATCCATTTGCTATAACGACTTACTAGCTGACTCATAAATACACCAAATTCATTATAGTCTTTGGGAGGGTAATTCCAGAAAAATAAACTGTCTTTTTCTCCTGTAGAATTCCATTTAGGCATATAACATATGTAAGGGACTAAAGTGATGCCGTATTCTTCGACAGCCATACGTACAAAATCATCCCAAAATAACCAGTTGAATTTCCCTTTTTCTTCCTCAATTGCATCCCACCCAAATGATATTCTTAGTAAATGTATATTTGCACTCTTAAGAAATTCAAAGTCTTTTCTTATGCCTGCAAGTGTTGTGGTCTCTTCCGGATAATCTTCACATAATCCAACCGGGACATGATAATAAGTTGCATTATTTGGTTTGACTAGTTGATTGTATATTAGCTTTTCTGTCTGTCCAAAAGCTGCATTGTTAACTGTTAGAACAATAAATAGAAGAAACAGCGTAAGTCGTTTGTAAATCATAGTTTATCTCCTCTGACCGAAAAATGGTTTAACCGTATATTCTTTATGTTTTACTACAAAATTTAAATTATATTTATATCTCCTCACGCCAGAAATCCTTTCTCCAGTAGAATTGTCCTAATTCCTTAATTGCAGATTCTTCAAGCAGTTTTCCATCAATTGTTCCTTCCCTTTTGGTATTCTGCTGACTAAATCTATTGTCTCTATGGATCCTTTCTTTCACCTAAAATCCATCTACAATCTTGTTGCATACTTTCCGGAAGAGTTCTATATTCGCCTGTATAATTAAATATAAAAATATTAGATATATTTAGTATACCTCTGGAAAGAGCAAATTCCCATTTAATGGAGTAAAAATGAAGCTATTTGTGTTATTGATCTTATCAGCCATTTCTTTTATACCAAATTCTGCACAAACAAATGATACTTATAAAGACAAAGAAAAGAAGGAATTAGCCATTACATTTGATGATCTTCCTGCTGTAGTAGTTACTTCAGATATAAATGCACTTAAAACAAACACTCAAAATCTACTTTCAGCCTTAATTAAGCATAAAGTCCCTGCAATTGGCTTTGTAAATGAATGTAAGTTATATGATGATAGCACTTATATACAGCCAAGAGCTGATCTGCTTAGAATGTGGCTTGAAGCCGGTATGTTGCTTGGAAATCATACTTTTTCTCATATAGACATGAATAGTACTCCACTTAACGATTATGAAAAGGATGTCATGAATGGTGAAACTACAATAAAGAAATTGCTTGCTGAAAAAGGTCAAAAACCTGAATTCTTCCGTCCCCCATTTCTACACATAGGAACTTCAAATGAAGAAAGGAATTCTTTCGAAAATTTCCTCCATGATCATGGCTATAAAATGGCCCCTGTTACAATAGATAACTCAGAATGGATATTTGCAAGAGCCTATTATAATGCTAAACAGAAAAATGACAGCCTGATGATGAAAAAGATTGCTGAATCGTATATTCCATATATGGAACAAAAATTCGAATATTTTGAAAAACAGTCAGTTGAACTCTTTGGTCATAATATTAAACAAATACTCCTGATACACGCTAATGAGCTCAATGCAGATCATTTTAATGAACTGGCTCAAATGCTGGAAAACCGGGGCTACAATTTTATTACTCTTTCTGAGGCTCTCAAAGACAGCGCATATAGTTCCCCTGATACTTACACCGGGCGCGGTGGAATTACATGGCTCCATCGCTGGGCAATTACTCGTAAAGTAAATAAATCGTTTTTTAAAGGTGAACCTATGACCCCTGCCTTCATTCTGAAAGAAGCAGGTGTAGATGAAGAATAGTATCTGAAAATAATATAAAGGAATAGGAAAATGAATAGACATTTTCTTCCTGCTTTTGCTATTTTATTTTTATTTACCTTTTTATCAGACTTTAATACCTTGGCACAAAACCTTAGACCTGTAAGAGATGATGTTGGCTTCTGCTGGACAAAAGAAGATATCAGCGCTTTAATCCACTACCTGGATAAAAGCGCCTCTGATTCGCAAGCTGTTAATAACATACAGATTGCCAATAATACTCCTATTGCAGGGATTTCTCCGCATGATGATTATTTATATGCAGGAGATATTTATTACCCACTATTTAAGAAAATAAAGGCTAAAGAGATAATTATCTTTGGCGTTACGCATGGTACCGTTAGGAAAGAAATTGGAGATCCGCATAATGTTATTATACTAGATGACTTTTCTGAGTGGACAGGCCCTTTTGGACCAGTAAAGGTCTCTCCCCTTCGCGAACAGATCAAGAATGGCCTTGACCCAAAGACCTTTAATTCAAATAATAAGGCTCAAACACTTGAACACTCTTTGGAAGCCATGATACCTTTTTTACAGTATTATAACCAGGATATAAAAATCACACCTATTATGATAACTGGTATGTCCTTTGACAAAATGAACACTCTTAGTTCACAGCTTTCTAAAATAATAACTAAATATATAAAAGATAATAATCTCACTCTGGGCAAAGATATTTTCTTTCTTATCTCATCGGATGCTAATCATTATGGAGCTGACTTTAACAATACTCCATTTGGCGATGATGAAGCTGCACATTCAAAAGCAACTGAGAATGATAAAAGGATAGCTGAAACTTTTTTCAATAATGTTTTGGATAAAACCCAAATTCAGAAACTTTCAAATGAGCTTTGGGCACAAACCCCTGAGGGGAAACCAGCTTTGTCATGGTGCGGACGATATTCAATACCTTTTGGATTATTAACTACAACAAAAATTGTGGAAGAAATTACACACAAACATCTAAATGGGAGACTCTTAAAATATTCAGATACTTGGTCAGAAGGTGTTATCCCTATTAAACATACACACCTTGGACTTACTGCTCCGTTTTCATTAAAACACTGGGTAGGATTTCTTTCAGCAGCTTTTTATTTGGAGTAATACCTAGTAATTGCATCGGGTCTATAACACAAAAATCCAAATAAATTCTTTAGAAAAAATGCTATAGACCTATGTGCTGCACTTAATGTTCCACTTTCTGCCATTTTGTTTTAATAAGCTTAGAATACCCCTAGAAAAACAATAAATTACAACGCGCAATATTTTATATTTCTAAACTTTTACCCGTTCAATCCGATTATCGAACTATAAACTAGGACAAGTCTGTTTTTTCTTCTCCCCTATATAAGTTTTGTAGATTTGTTCAATCTGGTTGCTTTTTTAGTCTGTGTACATTACCTCCTGTAATAGTGAACAATTCCAATATGAGAAAAATATGATGTAAGCTTAAGATCAGAGTTTAGTATGAACGTAATTATATTACTTGGACTAATAAATTTAATTCTTTTATTTTCATGCGCTCAAATTTCGGGGAATAATAATTCACAAGCGCACAGAAAATGGCTTTATGCTTCGGGCAATGCTTTGATAAATGGAAGAAATAATTCTGTGATTCAATGCGGAGACTCAATAAGACTGGATTATACCTTTTCACCTGGAAGAATGAAGGCCCTTTTGTCAGTTTTCATTGATTCAAATGATAATGGAGTATTAGATGATAAAGATTACAAGTATGGAGAACCACTGACTTTTGTTGATGGCGATTTTGATGATTTGGATAAAAAGGTAAATTCCCATTATTCTACTATTGTTACTCATATCTTAGGAAAGAATATTCCAGTAAACTGCATTATGGGACGAAAAATTTTCTTCCTGATAAATGATGGCCTTACTCAAGCAATTGCTACACTGAATATCAAAGCCACTGCAAAATCATTTGTCCTGACAGGAATAGTTGCAAATCCTAGAAATTTAAAAAACCTCGCAGTTATCGTTAGGTCAAATAGCTGTGTAAAACAGAACGCTTTTTTGACCTTTTCAGATAAAGATGGATGCTTCCAGTTTTACCTTCCGGAAAGTTCAGATGACCAGCAATACATTGTTACTAGTGAAGATTATTTCAATTTGCTTAATGACTCTTATTTCCCTCCCCCTCCAGTTATAATTGATAGCAGCGATCTCATTAAATCTATTATACTTTGCTATACAATTAAGACTTCATTTATTTGTGGTAAACTCCTCGACGAGGATAAGGATCCAGTAAAAGGTATTAAAGTCTATGCTAGCAGCATTACACCTTCCGAGGATAGCCGTTCCTTTTCATCTACAACCGATTCTTCCGGATATTTTAGAATAGGAGTAGCTCCTGGTTTATATAAGATTAGTTTCAATGCAGAGAATCTTTTTCCACGATATATGTATCCTAATGAACCTGCCCCAGTGAATGTACTCGAGGGACAAACCATAAGTAATATCAACATACAGGTTTTAAAAACAAATGAAATTATTCGCTGCCATGTAGATCTTGAAGGTAAAGCTTCAAAAAATATCTATATTGCTGCTTGGAACGAAAATGGTTCAATATGGCAGAAGACTGATATAAATGGAAATTTAGATCTGAAGGTAAATAAAACCTTTAAGTATCACATTGAGGTCAACCCCGATAATGTACCCTCCGGGTATTTTCAGTCAAATTCGACTCATGATATGATAAAGTCTGAAGCTAACATTAACTTTAACTTTATAAAGGCATCTGTAAAGCTTGAAGGAATAGTAAAAGATAGCATAACTGGAGAACCATTACATGGCATTCAGGTGGTTTGTACTAATGGAGATCAGACCTATTTTACAAGAACAGATGAAAACGGATATTATTCTATCCTGGGGGCAAGCGGCAGGTACTATCTAATGGCTAATGATGAACAACTTTCTTTTAACCAGATTGATACTTCAGTAATAGCAAATACAGGATACTATAAAATTGATTTTCAACTTGGTCATAATATAATAAAGCCGGATATTAAGACAAATATAGATAAAGACTTGTCTCTTTATTCGCAAACCTATCAGCAAGCTTCGCATAAGGGGAACATGATAAAATATATACTCCCTAAATTTTCACACGTTACTCTTAAGATTTATGACATTTCTGGTAAAGAACTAACAACGCTGGAAGATAAAACGAAATCCCCTGGAGTGTATGAAATAAACCTTGATCATTTAAGGTTTATTAGTGGGATCTATATTTATAAATTGAAAGCTGGTCAGATCTACAAGACAAAAAAATTTCTTATCGACAGGTAAGTATAGACAGTTAAGTAATGTCTTCTACAGGTATATTTCATTGTCAGTTAATAGATTTAGTGCATTGCTGTAAGTGCCTCAAATAACTCATCCTAATTTCTTCAAGGGATCCAATCTCTACTTACTATCCCTTAAATTTCAGATAACTTTTTGTGTAAATAATTACTATGTTTGCAAACATAAATCACTAAAAACATAAACTACTAATCAGTTATTTAGAAATATTACGGGAGCATTATGAGATTTAAGTCGATTCTCATTTTATCGTTCTTGCTCTTTGCCTCATTTTCACTTTTCGGTAAAGGCAAAAATTCTGCAAAGATACTTCCTTATGAAATCTCACAGCACAAAATGTCAAATGGACTAAATGT
>JAUZPB010000011.1 GCA_030706145.1 Bacteroidota bacterium | reverse complement strand
TTTGTCATGGCCGCCAAGCCGAAGGATTAGTAGGACCAAATCTAACTGATGATTACTGGATCCACGGTGGAAGTATAAAAGATATTTTTAAGGTGGTTAAATATGGCGTTCCATCCAAGGGAATGATTACATGGCAGAATCAGCTTAGCCCATTACAAATTCAAAAAGTCTCGAGTTATGTCCTTTCTCTGCATGGGACTAATCCTCCTAATGCAAAGGCTCCTCAGGGAGAAAAATTTATTGTAACGGCTGATACTACAAAATCCCCTATGTAAAAAAAAGACTGTGAGCAATTGCTAGTTAGTTATCATAAATAAAAATTAAACATAAAGAGTTATGGATAAAGCACAAACAGTATATAAGAAAGATGAATTCCGTGATCGTCTCGGCATTGTTAGCAAAGAGGGGAAAAGAAAGTGGGTGTATCCTAAAAAACCAAAGGGCAAATTCTACTTGTATAGAACAATTTTAAGCTTCTTTCTTCTTTCGTTTCTTATAGGAACTCCTTTTGTTAAATATCATAATGAACCTTTGTTTCTATTTAATGTGATTGACAGGAAATTTATTCTTTTTGGAAGTGCTTTTGGTCCCCATGACTTTTTCCTTATGCTTGTTGCTATGCTAGTTCTTGTTGTATCGATCGTGCTCTTTACTGTCGTCTATGGAAGAGTCTTCTGTGGATGGATATGCCCGCAGACTATTTTTATGGAAATGGTCTTTCGAAAAATTGAATATTGGATAGAAGGCGATTCATCAAAGCAAAAAGCATTAAAGATCTCTTCGTGGAACAAGGAAAAGATAATTAAGAAATCTGCAAAACAGCTAATTTTCTTTTCCATCTCTTTTCTTATCTCTAATGTTTTTCTATCCTGGATCATTGGTGTTGATAAGCTATTTGCTATTGCTACAGATCCCCCCAGAGAACATCTTGCTGGGTTGATCGCAATCTTGGCTTTTTCTTCTGCATTCTATGGGGTATTTGCTTGGCTCCGTGAACAGGCTTGCATTCTTATTTGTCCTTACGGAAGACTGCAGGGGGTACTCCTTGACCAAAATTCTATTGTAATTGCATACGATTATAAAAGAGGTGAACCAAGAGGAAAGATAAAAAAGAACTTAAAAGAACAAACCAAGGGAGATTGCGTAGATTGTAACCTGTGTGTAGATGTGTGCCCAACCGGTATAGATATTAGAAATGGTACACAGCTTGAATGTATTAACTGTACTGCTTGCATTGATGCTTGCAATGCTGTAATGTCCAAAATAAATAAACCAAAGGGGTTAATTCGCTATGCTTCAGCTAAAGCAATAAAAAATTCTTTTAGACTAAGCTTTTTATCTGCCAGAGTTATTGGGTATACTTTGGTTTTGATTGTACTGGTTACGATTCTCTTGACACTGGCTTTGACAAGAAGCCAGATTGATGTAAGTATTTTGCGTACACCAGGGCTGATTTCGCAACAGCAACCTGATAACAAAATAAGTAATCTCTACGATATAAAAATTACTAATAAGACATTTGCAAATATACCGCTTGAATTAAAATTGAATGAACCAAACGGTGAAATAAAAATTGTCAGTAATCAACTACTTATAAAACCACAGGAGATCCTCGAATCAAAGTTTTTTGTGGTCCTTCCTAAAGAAACTTTGAAAGAAATAGTTACTCCTCTTACTATCAATGTATATTCAAATGGAAAAAAAGTTGATGCTATTCATACTTCCTTTATGAGGCAAGTGGATCAGTAAAAATGGAGAACTTGAAAAGATGAAACTAAATTGGGGAACAAAAATCGCTCTTTTATATGGAATTTTTATTCTTATTGTACTTTCTATGGTTTTCTTTTTTATGACTAAGGATGTTGATCTTGTATCGAATAAATACTACGATGAAGGAATTAACTTTCAGGAAAAAATTAATGATATGAAAAGATCAGAAAGTCTTTCCGATCCAGTTAGGTTCTTTATCTCTGATTCACTACTAATTGTGCAGTTTCCTAAAATAATGGAAGCAAAAAGTATTAGTGGTGCTTTAATTCTCTATAGACCATCAGATCTAAAAAAGGACATAAAAATGGCCTTAAAACTTAATTCCGGAAATCAAATGATAGTAAACCTTACAGGTCTTGAAAGAGGGATCTGGAAGGCCAAGACTCAATGGACTTCTAGGTATGATAGTTACTACAATGAGGAAATAATCAACATTCAGTAAAATTGTAATCTTTTAATATTAAAACAAAATATATGGAATTATGGTCAGCTTTTATAATTGGTTTATTTGGTAGTCTGCATTGTATAGGTATGTGCGGGCCCATTGTTCTTGCTCTGCCTTATAATAACTTCTCTGGAAAGAGTCAGTATCTTTTAGGCCGACTTTTCTACAATTCAGGCCGAATTGCTTCTTATATGTCCATCGGCTTTGTATTGGGACTTTTAGGAAATGGAATTACAATGTTTGTTTTGCAAAGAAGCCTCTCGATTATACTTGGCGTTATCATTCTTACATGGGTAATGCTTTCATTTTTTCTTAAAAATAAATTAACTGGCCTGAATGTATTTAATAGTTATTCTGCCATAATTAAAACCTATTTTGGAAAATTTATGGGTAAGGGGACAAAAGCTTCATTGCTGATTTTAGGTATACTTAATGGGTGCCTTCCCTGCGGACTTGTCTATATTGCTTTTGCTGGAGCCATAAGTACGGCAAATCCCGTAAAATCTGCCCTATTTATGGCAGCCTTTGGGCTTGGAACACTTCCTTTAATGTTTCTGGCTTCAATTTCTACTCATCTGATAAGTCTTGACCTAAGAAGAAAATTCAATAAACTGATCCCAGTTTTTACTCTTATGCTTTCGCTAATATTGATCCTTCGAGGCATGAATCTGGGCATTCCTTATATAAGCCCCAAAATGGAAAATTCTAAATCCCATGTTTTGAAAACTGATTGTTGCTCTGAATAAATAACCTTTATTTTCCTTTTTTAGGTAAAACCATGCTATATCCCGTACTAAATAAGAAAAATAAGTTTAGAAAATAAAAATTCAAAGCTATTGTTTAATATTCTCCAATGAATTATCTTTACAACCGTTTTTGTTGTGAATCCAAGATAAGTTTGCTAAAGTAAAATCGATTATTTGTCTGTAATATGTGCCGCCTTCTTTTTTATAATGTTTGTCCTCTAACAGGCTTTGAATGGAAACTAAATCAAATACAATATCAAATAAATATCTCAGAATTCTTGCCATTATCTGCGCGTGGTTTTTTCTTTTACTGGGAGTTTTAGGTATCCTGCTGCCTGTAATACCAACAGCAGTACTGATATTTGTATCGGCAGGTCTTTTTGCTAAAAGTTCTCCAAGGTTATATAATTGGCTTATCAATACAAAATTGCTGGGTAAATATGTCATAAGATTTCATCAGCAAAGAAACATTCCTTTCAGCATAAAATTTATTTCCATTATCTTTATTAATCTTAGTATAGGCTATACCGTGATATTTGTTACGCATAATATCATTTTAAGAATGCTTCTTCTCTTGTTCGCTTTCTCTGTAACTATATACATACTCTCAATTCGCTCTAAGGTTATTTCCTCAGATATCCTTACAATAGAATAATACTCCTTTTGCTCTCTGACACATACTCTTTTGCTTGCATAATGCTATTCCTTGCGATATAGAACCAAAGCTATTATCTTAATAGAAAAGGAGGAGTTTGATGAACTTTGATTTTTCTGAAGATCAGCTTTTGATTAAGCAAACTGCAAAAGAGTTTGCCGAATCAGAAATAGCCCCATCAGCCATGGAAAGGGATAAAAAAGGGGAATTCCCTGCTATATTAGTTAAAAAACTTGGACAGTTAGGTTTTATGGGAATGATGGTTTCCCCTGAATATGGCGGCGCGGGGCTTGATACTATTAGTTATGTACTTGCAATGATAGAGATTTCGAAAGTTGATGCGAGCCTTGGAGTAATTATGTCGGTTAATAATTCCTTGGTTTGTTATGGCCTTGAAAAATATGGGAACGAATACCAGAAAGATAAATATCTTCGCCTATTAGCCTCTGGAGAAAAACTTGGAGCTTTTGCTCTCTCAGAGCCTGAGGCCGGTAGTGATGCTACAAAGCAGAAAACAGTAGCTGAAAAACAGAAAGGATATTATCTTCTGAACGGTACAAAAAACTGGATAACAAATGGCCAGTCAGCAGACTACTTCCTTGTTATGGCATCTACGGATAAAACAAAAGAACACAAGGGTATTAGTACGTTTATTGTCGAAAAAGGAATGCCAGGATTTGAACATGGACAAAAAGAAGACAAACTCGGCATCAGGAGTTCTGATACCTGCTCTCTAAGCTTTACTAATTGTAAAATTCCTGAAGAAAACCTCATCTGGGAGGAGGGAAAAGGTTTTAATTTTGCCATGGAAACTCTAAATGGTGGCAGAATTGGTATTGCTGCTCAGGCTATTGGAATTGCTGAAGCTTCACTAGATCAATCAATTAAATACTCAAAACAAAGAAAAGCTTTTGGCCTTCCTATTTCTGAACTTCAAGCTATTCAATTTAAGATTGCAGATATGGCTGTAAAGATTAATGCCGCAAAAGCACTTACATTTCAGGCTGCTGCCCTTAAGGATGTACATAAAAAATATTATAAGGAAGCTGCAATGGCTAAACTGTTTTCCTCAAAAACTGCTGTTGAATCTGCTCTTGAGGCTATACAAATCCATGGCGGCTATGGCTATGTAAGAGAATATCTGGTCGAACGCTTCCTTCGCGATGCAAAGATTACGGAAATCTATGAAGGCACCTCTGAAATTCAACGGATTGTTATCTCAAGGGCTCTGCTGGGAAACTAATAGATCCTGACTTCGAATTATCTCTGCCTGTAAGATCAATGATTTCTCTAAAAGTGTCGTTTATATATAAAGTGTAAACCATTTTTTATAATTATCTGTTTAATCTAAACCTAAAGTGTGCTATTTTTGTGTCTGGAGCCTCTGAACCTCTCAAAGGGAAAAATGCGTAGTGTAATTTTGATATTTATTATATCTTTTTTTTCAAGCCATCTTATTTTCGCACAGACGGACTGGCAAAGGTGGGCAAAAGCAGAGATAAGCTATTCAACTGATATTAAAAGTACAGTAAACAATAGCCCGGAAACAGTCGAAAATAAGAATAGTGAGACCTTTGGTGGTGTTTTTCTTAATACCTCTAAACTTCTATACAACTTCTTTATCTCAGACCTTGATGGGGATAATTGTCCATTTCAGCCAACTTGCTCATCTTTTTTTGTTCAGTCTGTAAAGGCTACAAATATTTTCCAGGGAATTTTAATGTTTTCTGATAGATTTACGCGTGATATGAACCTTGTAAAAATTAACCACTATGCGTTTTCTAAAAATATGCACCTTTTTGACCCTGTGACTAATTATATGCTGAAACCGGGAAAAATTCGTTACATCCCACCTTCTGAATTTGCAAATGAATAGAAAACGCCGCGTATTGTTTAATAGTTTTTTTATTATTGCTATTTATCTTTTTTTAGCAATAGTAAACAGCATCTGGGCTAATTGCCCAGCTGACAAATATGTTTCCGGCTCAATTTTGGATTCAGTTAATATTGAGGGACCTTTATCTACGGGCATTCTTTCAAATGGCATTCATTCAAATGGTATTCATTCAAAGGAAAATGTGAAAAAATTTGCCGACTTTCTATTTTGCCAAAATGACTTTCTTAGGGCAATTGAAGAATACCAAAAGTACCTGCTCAATGTTTCTGATGATACGGTTAGATTTAAGGTTGCTCTTAGCCTGAGAATGATTGGAAACTACAGAAAAGCTGAGGCCATGTTTATTGGCTTGTCGGAAAACTCTCTCTTGTCAGAGCAAGCAATACTGGAGATATTCAAAACTCGTTTTTTTAGTAAAGATTACTCAGGCTTAAGACATTTATTTCAGAACTCTACAGAACTTCCAAAAAAATTCTCTCCTGAAATAAAACAATTGTATTATACATCTTATCTTTTTGACGATGAATCTCTTCTTGAGAATGAGCCTCTTCCTTTAGAAGAAGACTTCCTAAGTGCTTTCCCGGCTTCTGAGCAGCCGAAAATGAAGGAGTTTTTTCTGAGAAAAAGGGATCCGAAGTATAAAAGCCCTTTTTCTGCGGCTCTTCTTTCTACAATAATTCCTGGCGCAGGGAAAATATATACTAGGGAATATGGAGATGCTATCACTGCCTTTATTGTTACAGGTTTGCTTGGATATTTTGCCGTTGACAATTTTCATTCAAAACATGACTTCAGGGCAGGTGTTTTTACTGGACTTGGTCTTTTCTTCTATGCCGGAAATATTTATGGCTCAGCAGCTTCGGCCCAGATTTATAATGCTGGAATAAATTATAATTTTGAACATGACCTGAATGTATTTCTTAATGCAAATAATTTCTTCTCATCTCATTATGAAAATTTCTGTAAGTAGATTTTTGTATTTATTTTTCATCTTGGTAATTGTTTTGCCAAGGCCTGGAAATGCCCAGCAGATACAGAACGAACTAAAGCTTCAATTGGAATATGCCAGAGCTTTATATACTAGTCAGCAATACTATGACTGCATAACTGAACTTAAAAGACTTTCTTTCTTTGATAAAGAAGGGAAATATGGATTTGATACCAACTATTTGATAGGAAAGTGCTATAAGGCTGGAGCAAAAATTTCAGATGCAGTTAAATACTTCTCTCTTGCGCAAAAGTATGCTCCTGATGATTCTATACTGTTTAACTTGAAAATAGAAGTTGTAAGATGTAATATTTTAAGAAGAACAAATGAGCAGGCATTCTATTTACTTGGCCAGATAGAGAGTGATTTTCGCTTTAAGGAAAGGGTCATGGACATTCACTATTGGAAAGCCTGGAATTATATTTTCTGGGATAAATGGGATAGCGCTTCTGTAGAATTTGGCAGAGTTTCCGATAATCATCCACTCAAAATTCTGGCCATGGAGATCGAAAAGGAAAAATATTCTGTGTCTTTTGCCAAAGTAATTTCTTATATTCTACCCGGTTTTGGACAGTTTTATACAGGAAATTACATCTCTGGTATTATGTCTCTGGGATGGACCGGATTATTTTGCTATCTTGCTCTTGATGCCTATGCCGCTGACAGGATCTTTGATGGGTTTATAATGACCGGTTTGTTTTTCCGTTTTCACAGAGGGAATACTCAAAATGCTGAGAAATTTGCTGTCTTAAAAAATAAAGAGATTTCCAATCAAGCCTTAAATTACTTACAGAATAAATTTGAAGGATTAAAACCGTGAAATTATCTGAAGATGATATTAGAAGAATTACATTATCGGCAATTGATGAACTTGGTGAAAAAGCTTCGCCTGAATTAGTAAAAAAAGTAGTTCAAAGGTCCGTCTCAAATTTTGAATTTGAAGCCCCTAAAACAGATAAGGATCTTAGTAGCGGCCGAGTTATACTGACAGCTTATGGATTGAATAATCCTGGCATCGTTAGTGCTATTGCAAATGCTTTGTGCAAATCAAATTGTGATATTCAGGATATCAGTCAAAAGATTATGCAGGAGTTCTTTACAATGATTATGCTGATCGACATTACAAATTGTCCAAAAGATTTGAAGGATCTGCAGGATGAAATGAGTAGTGTAGCTAATCAGCTAAATATAAAAATATTTATGCAGCATGAAGACATTTTCAGATTCATGCACAGAATATAATTTTGTAGTATTTCTTTCTGAATATTAACAAAAGGAAAAGGAGAGTATAGTTGCCATTCGAATTTGATGAAATTCTTGAAACTATAAAAATGACGGAAATCGAACATTTCGATATCCGTACAGTTACGCTGGGAATAAGCTTACGAGATTGTGCCGACAGAAATGTTGAAGTAACAAAACAAAAAATCTATGACAAAGTTACTAAATATGGTAGTAATCATGTCAAATTTGCACGGGAAGTTGAATCTAAATATGGGATTTCTATCGCAAATAAAAGGATTTCTATTACTCCGCTTTCTATTGTAGGCGACGCTTTTAAGGCTGATGAATTTGTTGAGATAGCCAAGGTCTTAGATAAAGCAGCTATGGAAGTAGGTGTAGATTATCTGGCCGGCTATTCTGCTTTGGTCCAGAAGGGTTTTACTAATGGTGAACTCGAGCTAATTAAATCTATCCCTTTTGCTTTATCTGAAACAGGAAGAGTTTGTTCCAGCATAAATGTTGCCTCTACAAAGGCAGGCATCAATATGGATGCTATTAATATGATGTCACAGATTATTAAAGATACAGCTGAAAAGACAAAGGAAAGAGATTCAATCGGCTGTGCAAAGCTTGTTGTCTTTTGCAATGTTCCTGAGGACAATCCCTTTGTTGCTGGCGCTTTTCACGGCGTGACAGAACCTGAGGTCGTTTTGAACGTTGGAATTAGCGGCCCAGGTGTGGTCCTCGATGCAATAAAAACAGCCGGTAAAGTCGACCTTCAACAGTTGGCCGAGGTTATTAAAAAAACAATCTTTAAGATTACTCGGGCAGGTGAACTAATGGGTCGAAAAGTTGCTGAAAAACACGGAATTCCATTTGGTATTGTCGATATTTCTCTTGCTCCAACTCCTGCTCAAGGCGATAGCATTGCTGACATACTTCAGGCCATGGGTGTGCAGTATGTCGGAGCTCCAGGGACAACTGCTGCTCTTGCGATGTTAAACGATAGTGTTAAAAAAGCTGGACTAATGGCTAGCTCTTCCGTAGGTGGAATGAGCGGGGCTTTCATCCCTGTAAGTGAAGATGCAGGTATGATCTATGCCGCTAAAATGGGATACCTTTCTCTTGAAAAACTTGAGGCAATGACCGCTGTTTGTTCGGTTGGCCTTGATATGGTCGCGGTTCCTGGAGATACTCCGGCAACAACAATTGCTGGAATCATTGCTGATGAGTGCGCTATAGGTATGATTAACGATAAAACGACTGCTGTCAGAATTATTCCTGCCTATGGGAAAAAAGTTGGCGATTTTGTTGACTATGGCGGTCTTTTAGGACAAGCACCTATTATGCCCGTTAGGGAACTTAGATGTGATAACCTGGTCCTTCGCGGAGGAAGGATTCCGGCTCCAATGAGGAGTCTGACAAATTAAATTCTCTTTATATTTCAAGCTGTTAATTATTTCGATGGAGGATAAATGAAAAGAGGTCTACTTGTAGGCTGTTCAATCGCGGCGGTTGTTTTGATTATTGTTGTTGCTTTGGTTGGATGGGGTGTTGGCGTTTACAACAATTTAGTTTCTCTTAATGAAGCTGTTAATCAAAACTGGAGCCAGGTTGAAAACCAATATCAGAGAAGAAGTGACCTGATCCCTAACCTTGTAAATACAGTTAAAGGATATGCAAATTTTGAAAAAGATGTCTTAACAAGAGTAACAGAAGCAAGAGCTAGTGTTGGCTCAATTAAGGCTACATCTGAAATTCTTGACGATCCCAAGGCTTTTCAGAAATTCCAGTCTGCACAGGCAAATCTCGGCTCTGCATTGTCTAGACTCCTTGTTACTGTTGAAAACTATCCTAACCTTAAGGCAAACGAAGGCTTCCTGAATCTGCAGGCTCAGCTTGAAGGGACTGAAAATAGGATTACCGTGGCTAGAATGAATTTTAATCAAGTCGTACAGGATTATAATACAAGAGTTAAAAGATTTCCAGCTGTAATTTTTGCTGGAATCGCTGGCTTTCACGAAAAACAGTATTTCAAGGCTCAACCAGGCGCAGAAAATGCCCCAAAAGTTGAGTTTTAATAGTTTTATATGAAAAAATTATTTTACTTTTTACTTTTTCTTCAGACATTTTTATTTGCTCAGCAACCTGAAGTCGTGCATCTTCAGGCCTGGGCAAATGATTATACTAATACGCTCTCTTCAGAACAGCTAAACTACCTTAATAATGACCTTAGAGCTTTTAGCGATTCTACCTCTAGCCAATTAGTCCTTTTAATAATACCTACACTAAATGGTTACCCAATTGAGGATTATTCCTATCAGGTTGCAAAAGAAAATAAAATAGGTTCAAAAAAGAATAATAATGGAATTTTGTTCCTTGTTGTCAAAGATGATAGAAAATTAAGAATAGAGGTAGGTTACGGTCTGGAAGGCTCTATGCCTGATGCCCTTTGTAGCTCAATCCTTAGAAATGAAGTTAGACCTTATTTTAGAAGTGGCGACTATTACCAGGGTATTAAACAGGGAATCGATGCCATTAAAGCTGCTACTGCAGGAGAATATAAAGCTACGGATTTAAAAAGGAAAAAAGGAAATGGGAAAGGATTACCTACCATATTTCTTATTATTCTTTTTATTATTATAAGCTTGTTCTTTAGAGGTGGTGGAAGAAGGCGCGGAGGCGGAGGATTTATCTTCTACGGAGGCGGAGGTGGTTTTGGTGGCTTTGGAGGCGGTAGCTCTGGTGGTGGAGGCTCCTTTGGCGGATTTAGCGGAGGCGGCGGTTCTTTCGGTGGAGGTGGCTCTAGCGGTAGCTGGTAGAGCGGTAGCTGATAGTGTTTTGCTTTTTTTTAGGTCCATTTGAATCTTTAACTTTTTTCCAAAAGCTAAAAAATATTTAAATAAAAAAGTTTATTATCAGATTTTTTAGTCTTGAATTTATCAGCTCCTTTTAGTAAAATATCCGCTGTATTTGTGGCTAATTTGTTGATGGTTGCCAAACTGAATACGTTTTTGTTAAAATTTTGAGCTTTTTTGTTGAAAATTTTCGAATTTATAATAAATTATACTAACGAAATATAGGAGTTTATACTATGGCTATTAAGATAACCGCTGAATGCATTAATTGCGGCGCTTGCGAACCAGAATGCCCTAATTCTGCAATATATGAAGGGGGTAGCGATTGGACTCTCGCAGGAAAGACATATGGAGAGGGTAGTGCTGCTCCCTCAGGTGCTACTGGTTTTTATTCAAATGATACTTTCTACATTGTTCCAGATAAATGTACTGAATGTGTAGGTTTCCATGATGAACCACAATGTGCTGCAGTTTGTCCGGTTGACTGCTGTGTCCCAGATAGTGAGCGCGTTGAAGGCAAAGATGAACTTTTGGCAAAAAAGGAACAATTGGATTCAATGGGTAGATAAGAACTCAGTATAATTAAATAACTGATTTTATTAAAAGCCAAAAAGAGTTTGGAATGTATCTTTTTGGCTTTTTTTATTTTTATAGGTGCATATTCTTAGTAGCTTATCTTAGATTGTTTAACCTGTTCTTGAAATCTCTATGTGAATCATAGATGAAATATGCACTGATTAAAAGAATGAAAGTAAAAATGCCTCCAATCAAAGAAATAGTCTGACTTTTAAATAATGCGCTGTAAGAATTAACTTCTACAGAGATTTTCTTTAAAAATTCCGGATACCAGAACAATTTATCTGCTGATAAACTGCTACTGCTTTGAGAAACCTCATACAAACTTAAAATGAAAAACGTCAGAATTGCTAACCCTAAGAAAAGAAAAATAAACCTTAAAAGATAACTTTTTTGAGGCTTGAAATGAATGCCTGCAGGTCTAATAACAGCTATTTGCTGCATTAGATTTTCCGTAAATCCCTCGGGAAGCTTGAACTGACTAATACCTCTAAGATTAGTATCGACGACCTTTTGAGCTTTTAATTTTTGCAGACAAATCTCACAGGTCTTTATGTGCTCATTTACTATGTTCAATTCGTGAACATCCATTTCGTTGTCTATATATTTATTTAATGTCTCATCAGTTAAATGGTTCATAATAGCTCCTCATAATATTTATGCTTTAAGATCAATTCTCTTAAAGCATTGCGCGAACGGTGAAGTATTACCTTTATATTGACGATCGATAAGCCGGTTATTTTACTGATGTCATCTAAGGACATATCATCCATATAAAACATGTTTATTATTGCAGAGTATTTCTCGGGAAGTTTTTCTACCATTTTATTAATAAACTGGGCTGCATTTTCACTCTCAGCATATATTTGTGTATCATAGCTTTTTAGTTCCAATACATCCTCTAGTGATGTCATCTCATTTTCCTCTTTTCGTCTTTTGCTCGATAAAAATGTTAAAGCCGAATTATATACGATTCTGTAAAACCATGTGGAAAATTTCGCATCTTGCCTAAAAGAATCAAGTGAACGGTATGCTTTCAAGAAACAATCCTGCAAAACTTCCTGTGCATCAAAATCATTTTTTAGCATCCGCCGTAAGAGCGAATATGCCCTTTCCTTATACCGGTCTACTAATAATGAGAAGTCAGCCTGGTTGCCCCTCTTTACCGATTCGATGATTTCTATGTCACTTAAGTTTTTCATTGTTTACTTTTGACAAGAACTAAATAAGAAAGGTTACACTTTTCTTGTAGAAAGATAAAGACTATTTCTCTTAAGAGATTAATCTGTAACCTTTTGCCTTTTTACTTGTCATAAGTTCAAGAGGTTGAAAATAATGTTGTACAAAAAAGTTTTTTTTGAAAAAGTTTTTACTGAAAAAGTTTTTACTGAAAGAAAATGAAAATTGTAACCTTTTCATACAATATAAAGTCTTAACAATAAAGAAAAAAGTTAATTAAATGAAAAGAATTAAATAAAGGAGTCAGTTATGCCAGCAGTAATCGCAACATTTATACCGATAGTATTTTTCTTAACTATCGGTTTAATCTGGATATCGGTTATTTATTTCAGATCCAGGGAAAAACAAATGCTGATAGAAAAAGGCTTAAGTACAGAAGAGATTAAACTCTTTTTTGAAGAAAAGAAAAGATCTAACCCTTTTCTTCTTGCTCAGATTGGAACAATATCAATTTTCTTTGGCTTTGGTTTAGGTATTGGTATGCTTCTGGAAGATTTTACAACGAAAGAATATTGGATACCATTTTGTCTTTTTGCATTTACAGGGCTTGGATTTATTGTTGCTAATATTATTAGTAGGAGATTTGGTAAAGAATAATTATTATTTTGCACAGCCTTTAATAGAAAACGGCACATTCTTAATGTGCCGCCTCTTATAGCTTTTAACTTCTTTTATATTAATTACTCTTCTTAATCAATTCCTTGTTCAGTAAGCCACCTTTCTGCATCTATAGCAGCCATACACCCGGAACCTGCTGCCGTAATAGCCTGGCGGTATGATTTATCTGCTACGTCTCCAGCAGCAAATACTCCTTCAATATTAGTCCTTGTTGTTCCTGGCTTAACCAGCAGATATCCAACCTCATCCATATCTAGGATACCTTTGAAAAGATCAGTATTGGGTTTGTGCCCAATTGCAATAAAAATTCCATCTGCTTTTATCTCAGTAGTGCTTCCATCTGCTGTATTTTGAAGTAATGCACCTGTGACATATTTCCTTCCATCTTCTTCCTTTCCTAAAACTTCCTTTATCACACTATTTGTCATAAACTTGATCTTTGAGTTTTGCTTTGCTCTATCAAACATTATTTTGGATGCACGAAATTCATTACGGCGATGAATAACAATTACCTCTGATGCATGCTTTGTAAGATAAGTTGCTTCTTCCATTGCTGTATCTCCTCCGCCTACAACAAGCACTTTCTGATTTTTGAAGAAAAATCCATCGCATGTAGCACAGGCAGAAACACCATAACCCATAAACTTGCGCATACTTTCCAGGTCTAGCAGTTTTGCAGAGGCTCCGGTTGCAATAATTATTGAATCAGATGTATAAGTTTCTTCATATGAATGAACAACAAATGGCCTCTTTGATAGATCTACTGAAGTAACTTCCTTGAAAAAGAACTTCGCCCCGAATTTTGCTGCTTGGCGGCGCATAATGTCCATTAGTTTTGGACCATGAATCCCTTCTTCAAAACCAGGATAATTTTCAATATCTGTCGTAATAGTTAGCTGCCCACCTGGCTGCATTCCTTCAAATACAACCGGATTTAAATTTGCGCGGGCATTGTAAAGCGCAGCTGTCAAACCTGCAGGTCCGGATCCTATTATTAAAACTTTAAAATGATTGCTTTCAGTCTTCATCTTTTCCAGGATATCAGTTTGATTTGTGTTTTCCTGAACACTCATATTGAACTCTCCGTTAGTTATGTTTATTATAAAAAAATATCATCAAATTTCTCTTTCAAGGAATTATAAAAGTTCAAAAAATAAACTTTCTAACTCATAAATCGCAAGGCTGCTTGGTTGACTCACAAATTTTTCATCAGCAAAAACAAGCCTGTAATCCCATTCTTCAATTGGATCATTGCCTAGTATTTTCCACTCACCTTCATTATTCTTTTCTATCTCCTGTAGCCTTTTTGCAATTTCATCAAATGGCTTTCTTTCAACTTTGCTCTTCCTTAATGTTTCAAACCATGTTATTGGTTTATATTCAAGCTGATAATGATTCCCGCTTTGCGTCTTGACAACTGATAAGACTATATCAAATTCAGCATGACTGAATTTGCTTACTGTATGAAGCGTATATGGAGATTCAATTACAGATAGTTTGCAATCAGAATAATTACTAAAAACTGACTCCTGATTCTCAAATGATTGCTCTGAACGCTCATATAGCTCAAAATCCTTTTTCCAATATCTTTCATATTTGTCAATATTGTCAATTAGTTCTGGCAAAAGGCTAAAACCCCTTTCATATATTATCTGCATCATTACCGGATAACTTTTACCTTTTAGCTCACCTCTTACAGGACCATTTTCAATGTCCATCAAAGACTCAATTACTACATTAGCCTTTATTGCATCTTCTGTAGTGAATTCTGCAAAATCCCCAGTTCTGGCTACATTAATAAGCTGACTTTTGTATTCTGTTGCCATTTCCGGATGAACAAGTACATAGGCACTTATTAGACCGTCAGCATCAAAATGATTGTTCGATACCGTATCTATACCTTTTAGATGCTTTTCTTTCTGAGAGGATTCAATTAGCTTGAAGGCCATTTCAGTCGTTGTATCTGCTTTTAACTCGTATGGTGTATCATTGTCTCTCCAGTGGCTCAATTGAAGTTTCGCTTCAAACAATCCATCAACACATACAACATTGTCTTTTGTTTCCAGTAGTTTCTCAAATACAAATTTCATTTGTTCTTTCCTGTTTTGTTTAATATTGTTCTATCTGTCCCAGCCCTTAGGAAAGAGGCATTTCTCTTAAGTCCTTTTAATTTAGCCCGCATAATTGGACTGTCCTTAAATCTCATCTTAAATTCAATATTGTCCATTTCCATTATTTCGTCAAGGTTAATTTCTTTATTACTATTCTTTACAAAAAAGCCTGGCTCATTGGTCCTTTTTGAGAATTTTTTGTTCCATGGGCATACATCCTGGCAAATGTCACAACCAAAAAGCCAGTTTTCAAAGCTCCCTGATAGTTCATTAGGAATCTCTTCTTTGTTTTCAATCGTCAGAAATGAAATACACTTATTTGCATTTACTATATAGCTTTCCGTAATTGCACTAGTTGGACATGCATCAATGCATCTTGTGCAAGTCCCACAGAAGTCCCCTAAAACATTACCGTAGTTGCTAAATTCATAATTTGTTATAATTGTCGAAAGAAAGATCCAACTTCCAAATTCTTTTGTAATAATATTCGAGTGTTTGCCCATCCAACCTAAGCCTGAGTGTATGGCCCATGCTTTGTCCATTACTGGACCTGTATCTACATAGCTTTTTGCAGAAAAATTAGGATCTATCTCTTTTAGTTCCGTAATAAGCTTCTCTAATTTATCCCATAATATATAATGGTAGTCTGTACCAAAGGCATATCGGGAGACTTTCCCAGATCCCGCCTTATTTGAATAAGCTTCATCTGTGTAGTAATTTAACGCCAGAGATATGACACTCTTGGCTTCTGGAAGAATCTCTTTTACATTTAATCTTTTTTCAAGATTCCTTTCCATATATGACATTGTGCCATTATATCTTTCCCTTAACCAGTTCTCTAGCCTTTCTACCTCTTCCTTTAACTCTTCTGACTTTGCAAACCCAATTAGATCAAATCCCAAAGCTAGTGCTTTCTGAGTAACTAGTTCATTACTTAATTTCCCTTGATTTACCATTACCAGCGCAATTCTTTCTTCATTATTTGAATATATACCTCATCCCCAACTATTTTGACTGGGAATGAATCTAACCCACGGCTTCCTGTCTTCATCTTTCCTGTCTCAAGACTGAACTCCCATCCGTGAGCAGGACATACAACAAAACCTTCTTCAATAAACCCATCATAAATTATAGAGGCATGCTGATGAGGACAAATATTGCTTAGGGCGTAAATTTTACCGTTTACCTTAAAAAGAGCAACCTCTTGATCTTCAATAAAAAACTTCTTTCCCCATTTTTCTTTGAGTTCACTTACTTTGCAGACTCTCTTGTAACTGTTTCCTTCTCCGTAATTGCTTTCTTCTTTGCAATTGTTTTTTTCTAAGATCAAAGAGTTTTTATCCTTTCTTTTATTTTATAACTCTTTCCAGAGGCTTCAACTTTACTGCAACTATTAAATGGATCGTGCTCATGAAAGAGTATCCAGTTTTCTTCAACAGCTTGTCTAAGATATTTCTTCTTTTCCTCAAGTGTTACAAGAGGCTGAAGATCATATCCCATAATATATGGCAAGTGCACATGAGATGAGAAAGGAATCAAATCCCCGCAATACAAAACCGTATTTGCAGTGTCACTGACCTTTACTAATTGCTGGCCAAATGTGTGCCCGTTTACTGGCAAAAGTTCAATCTCATCGTCAAAAAAAGTATTTCCTTCAGTAAAATAAAGAATACCTTCCTGCATTAAAGGTGTAAAATTCTCTTGCAGATAACTCCCTTTATCTCTATCGGAGGGAGCTGTAGCCCAATCGAAGTTCTTTTTTTGAACATAGTACTTAGCATTGGGAAATGTTGGTACTAGCTTTCCATTTTCATATTTTGTAGAACCACCTGTATGATCAAAATGCAAATGCGTTAGAATTACATCTGTAATATCTTCAGGACTTAGTCCTTTGTCCTTTAATGTACTGGTCACTGGATCCTTATTTTGGTTTATATCATAAATGGAATAAGACTTCTCATCCCACTTTTCTCCCATTCCAGTATCTATTAGTATGTTGCGGTTTCTACTCCTTAAAAGCATCGATCTTGCCGTAAGAGCTACACGATTTTCACGATCAGCTGGATTGGACCTTTCCCATAAGACTTTAGGTATAATGCCAAACATAGCCCCACCATCTAGTGCAAACCTTCCGGTTTCAAGTGATTCTATGCTATACTTGCCAATTTCCATTATCTGTCCTCTCAAAAATTAAAAATAAAAAAAATACGAAAGAAAATCTTTATAAAAAGGAGCGAAATTCTTATTACGGAGAACCTTATGAAAAATTAAACTGTTTAATTCTTCACAATTATTATTTCATTGCTAAAATTTGAATATGTCAAAATCTGTAAAGTCTTAGGACCTGTAGAGGTCGAATCCATTGCCTTTCAGAACGGCTTTGTATATATTGATTGGGATAATTTTTATAATAAATATGGAAATATGGAAATAAAATCGGGTTACGTATCGATAATTGGAAAGCCAAATTCCGGAAAATCTACACTGCTTAATGCATTTCTGGGTGAAAAACTCTCTATCACAACAAATAAACCTCAAACTACACGAAAACGTATCATGGGGATTCTCTCTGAGGAGAACTATCAGATAATATTTCTGGATACTCCGGGTATTTTGAGACCAGATTACCTTTTACAGGAAAAGATGCTGGATTATATTTATCAGTCTGTAAAAGAATCCGATATTCTTCTGTTCCTTTTGGATATTAGCACAGATCCAGATGGAAGCAGAACTCTGGAGGATGAAATTGTCAAGAATACTCTGGAAAAAAGCAAAAAGAAAAAAATTCTTATAATAAATAAAGTGGATTTAGCTAATGAGGATAAAGTAAACCATCTCTATGCTAAACTTGATTCATTAAAATTTTTTGATGCTATTATACCCATTTCGGCACTGCTTAATTTCAATGTCGATACGGTAGTACAGTTAATTCTGAATTATCTCCCTGTTCATCCTAAATTCTATCCCGATGATAGGTTGACAGATGAAAACGAAAGATTCTTTGTCTCCGAGATTATTAGAGAAAAGATCTTTGAACATTTCCAGGAGGAAGTCCCTTATAGCACAGAGGTAGTCATTGAGGAATTTAAGGAAAGAGAAGGAAGAAAGGACTTTATTCAGGCTGCAATAATTGTAGAAAAAGAATCCCAAAAACCAATCATTATTGGTAAGCAGGGAAATGCAATTAAAGAACTTGGACAAGTTGCTCGTGCTTCTATTGAAAGTTTTCTTCAAAGACCCGTTTTTCTGGAACTGCGTGTAAAAGTGAGAGAAAAATGGCGCTCAGATCCTAGATCTCTTAGAACCTTTGGCTATACAACAGATGAAGAATAAATTAAAACAGTACCGGCATCCCTTAAAATACTTAAGCGAAAGTGCTCTGCTTTTTAGTACTTTAATTTGGGGAGGAACATTTGTCATAGTTAAGGATTCTCTTCAGGATGTTTCGACTATGCTTTTTGTTGGTATTAGATTTATTATTGCTGCCCTTGTTCTGTTGCCATTTGTCTATAAAAAGTTTGTACTAATTGATAAAAAAGTTTTCTTTAGGGCCTCACTTCTGGGTGTATTTCTTTTTCTGGGATTTGCACCTCAGACAATAGGGCTAAAATATACTTCGGCTACAAAAAGCGGATTTATTACAGGCTCTTTGGTACTGTTTACCCCTCTTATGCAGATTATTATTCAAAGAAAAAAGCCAACGTTTGGTTCACTTGTAGGTAGTGTTTTTGTTGTCGCTGGATTACTTTTCTTGTCTGCTAAGGATGCTTCTATTGGACAGCTTTTTTATGAACTTGGAAGCAGCTTTAATGCAGGAGATATACTGACTTTAGCAAGTGCCTTTTTCTTTGCCATCCAGGTCGTTTATATTGATAAGATAAGTAGAGAAATTGATTTCCTTTTGTTAACTTTTTTTCAGATCGTTGTAACTGGACTTCTGGCTTTTATATTCTCTGGACTTCTGTCCATGACTAATATTGAAGAAGTGCATTTTAGATTAACGGGTAACCTAGCCTTCGGTTTGGCTTATACTGCTTTTCTTGGGACAATTATTACTTTCCTTTTGCAAACTCGTTTTCAAAAAGAAGTAAGCCCAACAAAGGCTGGTATTATTTTTTCTTTTGAGCCAATGTTTTCAGCACTCTTTGCATTTCTTATGTTGAATGAAAGACTTTCAACTTTGGGTATTATTGGAGGGATACTAATCTTTTCAGGGCTTATTGTTTCTGAACTCATTGAATTCTTTAGACAAAGAGGGGAAAAACTGAGCCTCCCTGAAAGAGAAGATATTACTCTGGACGCTTGATTGTTAGATTTAATTACTAAGTATGATTTAATTACTAAGAATTATTTTAGCTTAATAGTTTATTTTTATGAATGAAGACTTTTCCAGAGCAGAGATCATTTCAGAAGGACTAGTACAGGGTGTTGGCTTTAGGTATTTTGTCCTTAGAAATGCACAAAAACTTGAACTCAAAGGTTATACTAAGAACCTTTATTCAGGTGATGCAGTCCTTACAGTTGTTGAAGGTAAAAAACAAACAATTACTGAGTTTTTTAAGATCCTTAAAATAGGCCCAATGCATGCCGACGTTAGAAATTGCTCGATCTCATGGGCTGAGTACACTGGTGAATTTACTTCATTTGAAATACGCCATTAAAGTATTGCGTCATTAAAGTAAGTAAATTCACATTTTTTAAGCAACCCTTTTTATTACTTATTTTACTGAAAATCTATGAAATTACCATTCAGAACAGGCTTCGGTTATGATGTTCATGCCTTGGCTGAGAATAGAAAACTTATTATTGGTGGTCAGGAAATTCCTTTTGAAAAGGGCCTTTTAGGACATTCTGATGCTGACGTTCTCCTTCATGCAATCTCCGATGCTCTCTTAGGAGCTTTGGCTTTGGGTGATATAGGTAAACATTTCCCGGATACTGATCCAAAGTTTAAAGGGGCAGATAGTAAACTTTTGCTAAAGCATGTCTTTGGCTTGATAAAAAGCAGTGGCTACCTTATTGGTAATCTCGATGCGGTTTTAACACTTCAGAGACCTAAAGTTGCACCTTACATTGATAGTATGAGGCAAACTATTGCTTCTTTACTCGAGTGTTCTACAGAGCAAGTCTCTGTTAAAGCTACTACAACTGAAAGACTTGGATTTGTTGGTAAGGAAGAAGGTGCTGCAGCTTATGCTACTGTCTTATTGATGGCATCTGAATAGAAAGAAAAGATAATTCTAAAGGAATTTCCTGCTTTTCTTATTTGTTTGTTTATTCTGCATATCATTTTATTTTTACTCAAAATTAAGTCGTATCGTGAAATTTATTAATTTATTTAAAAGAGCTCAGCTTACTCCAGAGCAAAAAAAGGAAAGAAACAAGGGACTCTTACTCGGAATTCTAAGTGGAATAATGATGGGACTGGCATTTCCTCCTGTTCCATTCCCTTTTACATTACTTCTATTCTTTGGGCTTGTTCCCTATTTTTCTGTCTTAATAAAAAAGGAGAAGTTGGTTGACATAAATCGATTTACTTATCTATGCTTCTTCGTCTTTAATGTAATTACAATCTATTGGGTAGGTAGCTGGACAAAAGAGGCTGATACGTTTTTAATGATTGGAGGTTTTCTTCTCCTTTTTATTAATACAGCTTTTTTCCTGATCCCTTCAACTTTATACTACTTTGCAAGGAAAGTCTTTAATACCCAGATAGCCTTGCTGCTTTTCCCATTCTTTTGGGTCTCATATGAATATTTCTATATGCTCACAGATGCAAGCTTTCCATGGCTAACCTTGGGTAATGGACTAACTTATTTCTCCCATTTTGTTCAAATTGCTGATATCTTAGGAGCAATGGGACTTTCACTTCTTGTTATATTTATTAACCTGGCAGTTTTTCTATCGATAAAATATTTCAGGCAATCAAAAAAGAAAAGTTATTCATTTGGCGCTATTGCTCTGATTTTATTCTTTCTTCCTATTGTCTATGGAACCTATGTCTTTTCATCTTTTAAAAACTCTGAAAAAACTATAAGAGTTGGACTTATTCAGCCCAATCTTGATCCCTGGGAAAAATGGAAAGGCGGCGACCTTTGGGGACTTACAAAGGATTATATTGACCTATCTAGTAAAACTACAAATAATGGAGCAGAAATGATTTTCTGGCCTGAAACTGCTCTTCCGGTTTATTTACGAGATGGATCATACAGGAATATCATAGACTCTATTTATACTTTTATTCAAAAAAAGAATGTATTTCTTGTTACTGGAATGCCAGATTTTAAGTTCTTTGATAATAAATCTTCTGCTCCTCCTGATGCTAAATTCAGTAAACTTAGTCAAATGTATTATGCTACTTATAACTCAGTCTTGCTGTTTTCACCACATTCTTACCATATTGAAAGGTATGCTAAAATGAAACTGGTCCCTTTTGGAGAGCGGGTACCTTTTGTCGACGCACTCCCATTTCTTGGGGATCTTATCAAATGGAATGTGGGCATTTCAGGATGGAATGTTGGCCGTGATACTATCGTTTTTAGTGCTGTCGAAAATGTTAAAGACCAAAGGAAAAATTCTTACTTCAGCGATACTGTAAAAATAAACTCATTAGTTTGTTTTGAATCTGTATATCCTGCATTTGTCGCTGCTTTTGCACAAAAAGGAGCTCAGCTGATTAGTGTAGTGACAAATGATAGCTGGTATGGAAATTCTAGCGGCCCATATCAGCACAAAGAAATCGGAGTCTTGAGGGCTATCGAAAACAGAAGGGCTGTAATTAGAGCAGCTAATGGGGGCATTAGCGCTATTATTGATCCTTTGGGAAGAACCTTGGCTGAATCAAAAATGTATACTAAGACTTACTTAGTTGGTGATGTCCCTCTTGAAAAAGAGCTTACATTTTATTCCAGGCACCCTCTTTTAATTCCAGGATTTTGTTCGTTTATTTCTATTCTGACAGTCCTAATCTTTCTGTTCAAAAAAGTAGCTCTTCTAGCTAAAAAGTTTTAACTGCTTTCTCTTTGGGAGAATGCCTCAGATTAAAAGGGCATTCTCCTGCTTTTCCCTCCTTCTTAGTTGTACCTCCCATTTACTTGACATAGAACAAAAAAATAGATGCTGCACATTTGCTTTTGAGGTCTATATGTCTATATTATTAGAATCAGTAAGGATGCATGGAAAAGTGAAAATGAATAATTAGGAGAGGAAATGGATATTCCAAAGGATGATCAGAAAATCCATATGAACACCCTGTCTGAAGTGATGAATAAGATGCGTGAAAAGGGTTATGAGTATGATTTCCAAATGACTGATCTTGGACTTGTTTGCAAGAAAACAAATGAGGTCTTTAAACCAGAAGAATTGGTAATTAAAGGAGTCTATAGATTTGAAGGAGAATCAAATCCTGATGATATGTCAGTCCTTTATACAATTTTTGCAAATTCAGGAACAAAAGGACTCCTTGTCGATACATTTGGGGCCTATTCATCGGTTAGTGGAATGGAGTTTGCCGAATTTATGAAAAAAGTAAAAAGAGAAGATGATAAACCGTAACTTCTTATTATTGTTTATCCGCGGATTATCGTGCTTTTGTGGAAGAAAAGAATTTTTAACTAATCCATTAAATCATCAATAATCCGTGGAAAATAATCCGTTCGTAAAGCTTTCTTTTTGGCACCTTTTCCCACCCCTATTTTTATCTGCTAAACTTAATATGTTAGGACTGATTCTCTGCTAAGCTTAACTAAAAATGTATTTGATTTTCTTACATTCATAAACTAATTTCTATGCCTGAATAATAAACAATTTAGTAAAGGAAATTATATGAAAAGTGTCTTACAGGCTCTTACATTGTCTTCCGGCATATTTGCCTTAACAATTGTAAGTTCAGGCGTCTTGTATTCTCAATCAAGAGGACAGGATAAGGCTATATATACCGAGGAAAACAGCCCATTTTATGAAAAAATGCAGAAAGAAATTTCGGAGTTCAACAACAAGGAGAATCCACCTAAAAAGGCTTTTAAGGTGGACTTTTCCGGTATGGATCTTCCCAAAAGCGTAACTGAATTCACAAGACAATGGCATAACCCTCCAACTAACCAAGGCTTGACAGGAACTTGCTGGTGTTTTTCAACAACATCTTTTTTTGAGTCCGAAATTTACCGTTTGACAAAAAGAGAAATTAAACTCTCTGAGATCTATACAGTTTATTGGGAATACGTTGAAAAGGCAAAACGTTTTGTCCATCAAAGAGGAAACTCTGAGTTTGCTGAAGGATCTGAATCAAATGCTGTAAGAAGAATCTGGTCTCAGTACGGAGTTGTACCTGAAGATTCTTATACGGGAAAACTTCCTGGACAGAAACATCATGACCATAGGCAAGTTTATGCTGAAATGAATGAATATCTCCAGAAAGTAAAAGCAAATAATGCTTGGGATGAAGAAACCGTAATTCAAACCATAAAATCAATAATGGACCACTATTTCGGTAAGCCTCCGGCCTATGTTTCTGTGGATGGCCAGAAAATGACTCCTCAGGAGTATTTCCATAATGTTGTAAAACTTAATATGGATGATTATGTGGATTTTATTTCCCTTATGCAGTCTCCTTATTATCAGAAAATGGAATATAATGTTACTGATAACTGGTGGCATGATTCGGATTATTACAATATTCCCCTGGATGATTTTATGAAAACACTCAAAAGTGCAGTTCGCAAAGGCTATACAATTGCGATCGGAGGAGATGTTTCTGAGCCAGGATACGACTTCCACTCAGAAGTTGCAATTGTTCCTTCATTTGATATTCCAGCAGAATACATTGATGAGAACGCTCGCCAGTTACGCTTTAATAATGGCTCAACAGCAGATGATCATGGTATCCATATTGTTGGCTATATGGAAAAAAACGGAAAGGATTGGTACTTAATTAAAGATTCCGGCGCTGGTGCACAAAGTGCAAAAAATCCTGGTTACTATTTCTATCAAGAGGATTATGTAAAACTGAAGATGATAGATTTTATGGTGCATAAGGATGCGGCAAAAGAATTACTAAGCAAATTTGCTAAATAATTTGTAAAGCATTTTGAGCTTGAATTTTAAGATGAATCAACACAATAAAGCTATACTCTATCTGATTGCAACTGCTCTCCTATGGAGTCTAGGCGGTGTTCTTATTAAATGGGTAAAGCTCAATCCTATAGCTATTGCAGGGATGAGAAGCCTCATATCAGTAATATTTATTGTTGTGGCTTTTCGTCCCAAAGTTAAATTTTCTTCTGTAAAACTTGCAGGTGGTTTTGCCTATGCTGCTACAGTCGTTTTATTTGTCTCTGCTAATAAGCTTACTACAGCTGCTAATGCAATTTTACTTCAGTACACTGCCCCTGTTTATGTCGCAATTCTGGGATATTGGTTCTTAAAGGAAAGGATCTCAAAGGTTGACTGGATTTCGATTTTTATAGCCTTTTGTGGTATGATCCTTTTCTTTTTAGATAAGCTTTCTACTGGTAATATGTTTGGAAATGTAATTGCCATTTTTAGCGGAATTGCTTTTGCCTGGCTAGTTTTATTGATGCGTAAGCAAAAGGATGAATCCCCACTGGACTCAGTAATAATAGGCAATATCTTAACAGCCTTAATCGGAGTCCCTTTTGTCTTTGGATCACATATCGATATAAGTAGCTGGATCGGCCTGTTGCTCCTTGGTGTTGTTCAGCTTGGAATACCATATGTTCTGTATGCCTATGCTATAAGGCATGTCGCTGCAATTGAAGCAATCCTGATTCCTGTTATTGAACCTGTATTAAATCCAATTTGGGTGCTCCTTATTCTAGGAGAATCCCCAGGGATCTATGCACTTATTGGCGGAATTATTGTAATCGGATCGCTTACATTCCGAAGCATTGTCCAGCTTTGGCAAAACAGAGAAGTTGAACAGGCCTAAACAAAATTATTACTAACTAGATTCTTATATGGTTGTGTTAAAATAAAAAAGAAATTCCACCTCCAAGAGTACTAAATTTTGCTACATTATAATCTATGTTTAAGTTAAGCACTCCTAACCTGAATGCCAGACCTATCAAAAATTTACTTGAATTCTCTCCTTTCATATCAAAAGATATTCTGTTAGAGGTTGTTCCAAAATTGGTAGTTTGTATTAGATCATAGCTTACGGTAGATGTTGAATTTTGATATGAAAGACCAACATATGGAGTGACATTTGTATATGTTGGACCAAATGTCTTGCTAGCATAAATCCCGAACTCTGTGGCTGTACTTTCTAGATAATCTCCAGATGTAAGGTGTTGCCAGAAGAATCCCAAGGATAAGTCCACTGGTAATGGTGACATAAGCCATACAAGGGGATTATGCTGTATCCCAAAACCGAAATAATTGACCTTTCCTACACTTGGATCGAAAGTTACATTCGGAACCCAACGCAAAGTAAGCTGCGTACCAAATAATGTCCCTACTGTAAGTTGTGGCGCAGCAAATGGTAATATGTTATAATCTTCTAAAACTCCCTTTACGTTTGTCGAAAATTCAGTCTGTGGGATATAGATCTGCTGCCCCTGGTAATTATATTGACTTTGCTGAAGTATGATCCTAACCTGATCCTTTTTACTCCCTATTACTGTTGGTCCTGTAATTTGTGCTGGAAAAACATTCTGCAATAATAGGACCCTTAAATTGTTCTGCGCATTCTGTTCCTCTTCTGGTGTCATATTATACTGCGCCCAGTCAACTGAATTTATAATCTCTTCTGCCTGTGATGCAGTAAACTGCACATTGCCTGTAACAGAAAACGACTTCGAATCACTTGGCATGAATGCTCCCATTACAACTATACCTATTTGTATATCCAAGCCATATAGCTCGGCTTTGGGTGAACGTGTAACCCACCCGGTATTTAGATTTGCCCCAAAACCATTTCCTACAGGCTTCAAATATTCTCTGGCGGCAGTTTCTGTCAACTGTTGCAGAGATTCATTGATATTTTGCCCTTCTGAAATAGTTGAGAAAAGAAAAAGAAGAATAAATGTGTATTTAGTAGTAGTTCTATACATTAGCCCTCCTGTTAAACTCAAAGGTAAGATACTATTGCTAAAGACTCCTAATCAAGTGCGAATATCTTTATCCATAAATAGTTAATGAGAAAAAGACAATTGAAAGTTCCTTTTAATTCTGAAATTGCTCCTTCCTTCTAGAATAAATTTGACCCGGTTTATTCTTCATAAGTGAAATATTTTTTAAAGTCAACAACTTTTTTTACAAAAATAGTCTTCTTGACATTTCTTTTTCAATATGATAGGTTTCAGGGCGTTAGTATGAGTCCGGTATGTCAGAACTTGATTAGATCATTTGGCAATATGGCTGAATAAGATGTATTGATGTTGGTATAATTTTGAATCGGTCTTTGCGCCTTTTTTTTGAAGAAAGTACAATCTAAGAAAACAATAGAGGTTATGTATGGCAGTAATAGGGCTTGATCTGGGAGGGACTAAACTTGCCGGAGCAGTCTTTAGCAATTCGGGTGAAATACTTCACAAAATGATCCTTCCCTTAGAAAAAAGGCAGGGCAGGGAAGTAGGAGAATTAATTGAAAAAATCTTGAAAGAATTTCTCTTATTTGCAAAGGAAAATAAAATTAAATTAAAAGCAATTGGTGTCTGTATCCCAGGTATAAGCTGGTCAAAGACAGGTAAGGTCTGGGCTCCTAATATTCCTGGCTGGGAAGATTATCCGTTGCTTCAGGAAATTAAAGATATTATTAAAGATGATAGTATTATCGTAAAGATAGATAGTGACAGGGCTTGTTACATTCTTGGCGAAGCATGGATAGGAAATGCAGTGGGATGTAAAGATGCCATATTCTTAGCCGTAGGTACTGGAATCGGTGCCGGTATACTTGTAGATGGAAATATTCTTAGGGGATCTAACGACATTGCTGGTGCAATAGGGTGGTTGGCCTTGGATAGACCATTTTATTCAAAATATGTTTCTTGCGGTTGCTTTGAGTTCCATGCCTCGGGCGAGGGAATTGCAAAAGTTGCAAAGGAACTTCTTGAACAAGATCACGAGTATTCAGGTGTCCTTAGAGAAAAACCAATTGAGTCATTAACGGCTTATGATGTTTTTAGCGCTCATAAAGCAGATGACAAAATTGCCGTAAAAACACTTCAAATTGCAATAGAGTTTTGGGGAATGACAGTGGCTAATTTGGTAAGCTTGTTTAATCCCGAAAAGATTATCTTTGGCGGTGGTGTCTTTGGACCGGCAGTTGCCTTCCTGGAACAAATTATGCAGGAGGCTAGAAAATGGGCTCAGCCAATAAGTATTAATCAGGTAAAGCTTGAAGGCTCTAAACTGGGTGGCGATGCAGGACTTTTTGGAGCAGGTTACCTTGCACTTAGAAATTTAGAAAATAAGAATTAATATTTTCAGAGGTTAAAATGTACAAGAAGAATTTAGTTTTTACTGCTGCTTGCCTGGGAATGCTGCTCTTTGGAGTCGTAATGATTTCCGTAGGCTCTATACTACCCTCACTGACTGAAAAATTTGCAATGGATAAGCTGACAGCTGGTTCACTTGTCTCTCTTCTTCCAATCGGAATTCTAGTCGGTTCTGTGGTCTTTGGTCCCATAATTGACCGCTATGGCTATAAGATGCTTTTGATCGTATGTTCATTATTGGTCTTTCTTGGACTTGAGGGAATCGCTTATGCAGAGGCATTCTCTATGCTTCAGATTTCGATCTTTTTAATTGGCTTTGGTGGTGGAGTCTTAAATGGCGAAACTAATGCGCTTGTTGCTGATATTAGCTCCGAAGGTAAAGGCGCTAATTTAAGCCTGCTTGGCGTATTCTTTGGAATAGGCGCTCTTGGAATGCCTGCAATCCTGGCTTTATTGTCAAAAACTTATTCCTATACTCTTATTATTTCAGCAGTCGGCTTTTTTGTATTGCTTCCTGTTTTATACTTCTGTTTCATAAAATTTCCTGTCCCAAAACAGCCACAAGGTGTTCCCTTAAAGAAGAGCATTGCATTATTAAAAGATGCAACTTTAATACTTATGGGACTTATCCTATTTCTTGAAAGTGGTGTTGAAGGTATTGTTAATAATTGGTCTACTACTCACCTTCAACAAGAAGTAAAATTATCTCCTGAAAATGCTCTAATTGCTCTTTCCTATCTTATGCTTGGCCTGACAGTTGCAAGGTTAGTACTTGGCTTCCTTCTTAAACGCCTGCCTTCTTACCGTGTACTATTTATGTGTATTGGTGTTGCAGTAGCTGGTAGCCTTTGTTTGATGTTTGCTTCATCACTATTTTCTGCAATTATTGGTCTTGTGCTCTTAGGCATTGGGTTCGCTGCAACGTTTCCTGTTGTACTTGGATATGTTGGCGATATCTATGCAAATCTTTCAGGAACAGCCTTTAGCATTGTCATCGTTATTGGCCTGATTGGAAATACAATACTAAATTACCTGGTTGGGGCTGTCTCTCAATCATTCGGAATTAAACAATTCCCGATAATTCTTTTAATTAGTTTAATCTTAATGTCATTTATTCTTTCAATTGTATTAAGAAGAATATCTGCTAAAATAAAAATCTAAAAAATATATTTTATTAACTAAGGAGTAAAAATGCTTGCTAAACAATGGTTAGAAAACGCTAGAAGCGTAATGGATAATATTGAAAACACTCAGATGGATAATATCAGAAAAGCTGCAGAGGCTATGGCTGATACAATTGAAGCAGGAAGATGGGTCCATACATTTGGATGCGGACACGCAACTATACCAGTTGAAGAAATGTATCCTCGTATTGGAGGATTTGTGGGCTTTCACCCTATGGTCGAGCTTCCATTAACTTTCTTTACAAGAATTGTAGGAGAAATGGGCGTTCATCAGTTCGTCTTTTTGGAAAGAGTTGAAGGCTATGGCGTTGAAATAATGAAGGGCTATAATTTTGACCCAAGAGATTGTATGTGGATATTCTCTCATACAGGTATTAATAATGTTAATATCGATGTCGCCCTTGAAGCTAAAAAACGTGGTATGAAACTTATTGTCTTTGGCTCAGCTTCAAATGCAAAAGGAAAAACAACAAGACACTCCTCAGGTAAAACAATATTTGATATAGCTGATATAGTTGTCGACTCCTGCGCTCCAATTGAAGATGCTTCAGTTCCTTTGAAAAATCATAAGGATAAAGTAGGCCCTGTCTCTACATTGGCTTTTGTTACTTGCGTATGGATGACTATTACTACTGTCGCAGAGATCCTGGCTGACAGAGGAGTTAAACTTTATATCCATCCTTCACACAATGTACCTGGTGATACTACTGCAAAGGAAAGATTGGATGAGGCTTTGGCTGAATACAAAAAAAGAATTGCAAACGTTTAATACTGCATTAAAAAAGCAGGCATCGGTCTTTCCAATGCCTGCTTTACTAATATCTTCTTATTTCTTCTTGTAAACAATTTGCCCATTTACTATTGTCATGTACACTGAGTAATCACTGTCTAAAAGAACCAGATCAGCATCTTTCCCAATGTCAACCGATCCCTTCTTATCATAAATTCCAAGGAGTTTTGCAGGATTTGTCGTAATTGTCTGCATTGCTGTCTTGAAGGAGCATTTTGTGAATTCCATGAATTTTACAGCTATGTTTCCTAAACTCATTGTGGAGCCTATTAGAGTTCCATCTGGATATCTTGCTGCTCCTGACTTGGAAATATATTCGCGGCCATTGTAAAGATATTTGCCTTCAGGTAGTCCCATCGCCTGCATTCCATCTGTTATGCAAATACATCTCTCACTTCCAAGTAATTTGTAGGCAAGATTGACTACCGAAGGATGCAAATGATGACCATCACTAATTAGCTGAGCTGTGATTTTTTCATTTTCAAAAATTGCCCCCAGCGGCCCTGGACTTCTGTGGCTGAGCGATTGCATAGCATTGAAAAGATGAGTTACATGGCTAATGCCAGCTTCAAATCCTGCTTTTGTCTCTTCATAATTTGCATCTGAATGTGCAAATGATGCTATTACTTTATTCTTAACAAGCAGCTTTATTAAATCAAGGTTCCCAGGAACCTCTGGGGCTATTGTCATCATTTTTAGTGTATCACCCAGAACATCTAAAATCTCATCAAGTGCCTTTGGGCTTGGTTCATAGATCGAATTTGGATCAAGTCCACCTTTCTTTTTAGGATTGATAAACGGGCCTTCTAGATGGAATCCTAATAATTTTGCCCCTCCTAAATCTTTATTTACATGTTGCCTTGCAAGTCTTAAATGTTTATTGTCTTCTTGTGGTCTAACGACAGTTGTCCCAAGATAGGTTGTTGTTCCTAACCTTGCTAATGTCTTTGAGATATTCTCTAAGGCTTCTTTACTGTTATCAAGAACATCAGAGCCTCCTGCTCCTTGAATATGAACTTCTATAAAGCCTGGAACCACAATTCTTCCTTCTGAATCAATTTCTGTGCAGTCTTTTGATTCTATCCCTTTGTTGATATCTTCTATTTCTCCACCTTCAATAAGTATGTCTGCATTCTGGTCATCTGCTGAAGTTGTATTGATAATGTTGCAATTTTTAATTATTAGTCTTTTGTTCATTTTAATTCCTAAGATTTATACTAATATTTGATTACCTGCTTTAAGCAAATCGGGCTGGATTAGCTATTCAGTAAAAAAAACAAAACTATAACACTCGAAGTGCTATATAAATTACAATTTTTAATTCTCTGCTTTTTAGGCTATCGGACGATAAATGCCTTTTTTTACTACAGAGACTTTTCTTCTTTGATCAGTTTGTCCTTCTTTTCTGAACTGCTCTTGGTCTTTTTGATTTGATTTTGAAGAATGTATGAAGCCAAATGATTTGTACATTTGGGCAAATTTTAATCCAATTTGATCATTGTCAGTCTCTATGGGTACATTTGTGGAAGAATGTATTAAGCCGATTTGAGCAGCCTTTCTATCACCAAGAAGAAAATCTTCACCCAAGCTATCAAGTAATGAAGTAAATGCTTTTTCTGGCTCAATTAGTTTACCAATTTCATTAAACTGATCTAAGCCTAAAAAAGAATCTTTGTTTAAGTCACTACTTGAAAAGTCTTCAGGCAAATAAGTTTTGAGAAATAAAAATATATTGTCTTTATCTTCATCAAATGTCTTCTTTAAATATTCCCCTGTTGTGTCTTTGCCTGAAAGATAGGCCCAGACAGAAAGTAAAAAAGGAGATTCTTCGGGAGCCCTTTTATATATGGGCCCTTCTTTCGAAAACTCTGCAATTCTTTCAGATACATATCTTCCAAGTTCTTGTTCTAAAAGTGGTCCAAATATCCTATCTTCCATCATCTCATTTTCTAAACTGCACATCCACCTATAGCATTCAAAAGCAAAGCTCACCGATTCACATTCATTAAGCAGTTGTTTTGCTATAGTAAAACGTTTTGTTTTATCTGGAATTTTCTTTAACAGCTCTCTTATAAGAGTCGCAGGGTGATCAAAAACAGTTGAAAATGAAAATAGAGTGTCTGGATTACTGAAACATTCCCCGGCTTGACCAAGTGCTTGTATTAGCACTGTGGAGGTCGATTCATTGAATGCCTCTAACCTGGCTTTAAGTGAAGAGATAAACTCGACTGTTCCTAAATCCTTATTTATCTTTTCAATTTGGGACTTTATTATTGCACTGTCTTCATATTCCAGGAGATTGTAAAAATTCTCCAAAATTGTCTCAGCTTTGCTGCTTTGAGAATCGGAAGTATTAAAAAATAATCCAAAATTTCTTTTTGCTGCATATTCATCTTTCCCAGCTCCTTGGCTTATTAAAACAGTTGTATCCTGCTCAAAGATATTCCTAAGGATAGGGAATAGAACAACTAACAAATATTTAACAGCAGCTCTTTCTTCAAAAAGCAGATCTTCAAAAGCTTTATCTAAAATCTTCTGAGCCAGTTTCCTGGCACTTTCTGAGTGTTTAGTATTAGTTGATTCCAAATCCTGGAAAATACTGGGCTGACTTTGAATTGCTTCATAAACAGAGGGATAAAAATATCTTAAAGCTTCTAATAAAATAAAATCTACTATATCAACTTCACCTTTAAGCATCGGAAGCGTAAAAGAAAGGACATTTCTAAATTGCTTTATCATTCTTATGTCCTTTACCCTTAAGGCAAAACCATGCTTAAATGTACGAAGGAATTTTCTGTACTTTTCTAATAGAAGAGTTATTCCATTTTCTGATAAAAACTCGTTTATGCATTCAATAAATGACTTTTCAAGCTTTAATCTACTAAAGTGTGGAAGCTTTATGGGGACTTGAACTATTGTATCAAGTAGCTTTTCCTTTAAAGCTGATCCTCTTTCTTTTTTATTCTCGTTTTCTTCATCCAGAATTCTTGCAACCACTACTTCATCAAAGGCCAGAATAAATATAGTATATGGAAAATTGGCATTTAACTTAATAAGCCTAAGGAGAGTCTTTAGCTGGGATCTGTCAATTTTGTCGAGATCATCAATTTGAATGATAACTTTTCTGCATATATTCTTAAGTATTTGTTCAATCTTTTCTCTAACCGGACCTATTTCATAAATTGTTTTAGCTTGTGTATTCTTGCTATGCTTACTATTGCTAGATGGTATAGAAGAGTCTATGTTGTATTTACCTGGTAAAAGCAGATTAGAATAAATGCCCAATAAATTTCCAATAGAACCATCAGAATTTTCGAATCCGGCCTGAATGAAAAGTTGTGATAAATTTTCAAAAAATGCCCTGACTATCTGTTCATCATTCTGATATTGCCAAGCATTAAAACTCATTACAAGGCAACGGGAATTTTGCGATAGTTCTCTTTTAATAAAATTTAATACCGTTGTCTTTCCGGTGCCGAAGGAACCGTATAAGCCCATTACAATTGAAGCAGAATTTCCCCTGCCTAGGATTGCCTTAGCAATTTTTGTGGAAAAATCATATCTGTCAAACTTATCTGCTTCAGGATTCTCTAAAGGGGCATCCGTCTTGTACACACTAATTTCTGGTCCACCGTTAAGATGCTGGCCTTTCACGCTAACCGTCTGTATATTTTCAAATTTCTCTTCTTTAGTCTGCACTTTATTCATTTTTCTATATGTTTATCCGCTTCAACAAGGCATTATTAACCCCTGAAAGTAAGTATGGTACTTTCCTTGTACAAACTTCTAATATTTTCCCAATTTTGTCAATTATTATTTTTTATAATCTTTTTTTTGCAGAAGGAGTGAAAAAGGCGAATAAATGGGCATTTTTACCCAAAAAGGAAAGAATTATTGGGGATGCATTCTATGCTGAAAACAGTAGCCACTACTATCGGCCTTATTTCGACATCTGATACCTTTCTTTGTTATTGCTTTGCATTGCCCCTTGTTTGCAAGAGCAGGATCTGTTACTTCGTTTATTACTTCTATGATCGAATCCTGCGGAATTTCATTACTTTCAATTTGAAAATCATCTTGTAGTAAAGTCTCTTCTTCAACTAGTTCATCATTATGCGCCTGCGGATTATCAGGGACTGTATCTTCTAGTAAGGTTACAGCTCCGTTGTTGCTTTTCAGCTGCCCTTCGTCTTCTCTTGATTTTGTATCTTCTTGGATGTCATTTCCTTCTAGTTGTGCATTTGTGGGACTTAAAGTACCTAATTGCTTATTATCAAATTGGGTGGAACCGGCTCTGAAACTGTCCTGCCCATGTCGATTCTTATTTGAGATAAGACGCTTTATAAGTATAAAAACCGATACACCTAAAAGAGTATAAAATGGAATCGATACGTTTTTGTCTTCAAGCGTATGACAGATTGATTTCATGAATCGTTTCATCAGTACTCCGTTTGAATAAAATCTATCAATTAAGCAGGTAAATAGCAAATGCCTCTTTTTCTCCTTATTTGCCTTTGTTCCTTATTTGCCTTAGATATATCCCTTCCTAAAAATATTGATTTTATTGCCCGAAGAACTTACCTTAAATTATTCCCCTATTTCGAAACGAGAGACATTATAATCCCTGGAAAGTCAATTTTGATCATTTAGATGGTTACCTCAAAAAAAATATTATTCATTTGTGGCTCGTTGAATCAAACAACGATGATGCATCAGATTTCAAAATACTTAAATGGTTATGAACACTGCTTTACTCCATTTTATGGCGATGGCTTAATCAAACTTATGACTAAGCTTCGAATGTTGGATTTTAGCATACTAGGGGGGCAGTTCAGACAAAAAACCGAAGAATATTTAAGAGAAAATGATCTTAAAATTGATTATAGAGGTGAAAATAATGCTTATCATCTCATATTTACTTGTTCAGATCTTATTGTCCCGAAAAATATTAAAGGTGAAAAACTTATTCTAGTTCAGGAAGGTATGATAGACCCTGAAACAATAACTTACAAACTGATACGTTACTTAAAGCTGCCTAGATTTCTGGCTAGCACTGCAATGACGGGACTTTCAGATGCATACGACTATTTCTGTATTGCATCGGAGGGCTTTAAGGAACTGTTTATAAAAAAAGGAATAAAACCTGAAAAAATGGTTGTAACAGGTATCCCAAATTTCGACAACCTTAAGCATTATGTGCATAATGATTTCCCTCATAGAAATTTTATGCTGGTTGCTACTTCAGATATGCGCGAGACCTTTAAATATGAGAACCGGAAGAAGCTTATTAATCGTGCACTGAAAATCGCAGATGGAAGGCTTCTTATTTTTAAGCTTCATCCAAACGAGAATATTCAAAGAGCTACAAAAGAGATAAATACTCTTGCACCTAAGGCATTGGTCTTTTCCAACGCAAATATCTATCATATGGTGGCAAACTGCAATGTGCTTCTAACAAGGTATTCCTCTGTCGCCCTTATGGCCGTTATACTTGGGAAAGAGGTCCATTCAGATATTAGTACTTCTGAACTTAGAAAACTTGCCCCTGTTCAAAATGGGGGAATATCTGCACTTAGTATTGCCGAGCTTGGCAAAAGACTCCTTACAGACAAATTAAAGGAAAATCAAATTAAATTATTATGAATATGAAAATTGTTACGATTATTCAGGCAAGAACCAGTTCTACCCGCCTTCCCAAAAAGGTTTTAATGCCACTGGCAGGAAAAACTGCTCTATCTAGATTAGTTGAAAGAGTTATGGCTTCTAAACTTTCTGGAGAAATAGTCGTGGCTACGACAACTGAAAGCAATGATAATCCAATTCGCGAGCTTTGTCTTCTTGAAAATTTTAATTGCTTTAGTGGCCACCCAATTGATCTGCTTGATCGTCATTACAAGGCCGCCAGCAAATTTAAGGCTGATATAGTCGTTAAAATACCATCTGATTGTCCACTGATTGATCCTGATATTATTGATAGTGTACTGGAATTTTATATGCACAATTACTCTGATTTTGATTATGTGAGTAACCTCCATCCGGCTACTTTCCCAGATGGAAATGATGTTGAAGTAATGTCAATTAGTACATTGAGGACAGCTTGGAAAGAAGCCAAAAAGAACTTTGAACGTGAGCATGCTACACCTTTTATTTGGGAGAATCGGCAAAGGTTTCGAATAGGTAACATTACTTGGGACAAAGGTCTTGATTTTTCTATGACACATAGATTTACATTAGACTATATAGAGGATTATCAGTTTATTTCAAAAGTATATGATGAGTTATATGAAAATAATCCCCTCTTTGGGTTAAATGAAATCCTTGAGCTACTAGAAAGAAAGCCCGAAATAGCTCTTATTAATAATAAATATCTAGGTGTCAATTGGTATAGACACCACTTAAGCGAGCTTAAGACAATTAAGCCTTCAGAGACTAATCTTAAAATAGTAAGCTGACTTAAAACTAATAGTTTTCCCTAATTATAATGGCCATATATAATAGGTATGATATGGAAAATGTAAAACATGAAATACTGAAGAAAAGAGCACTTTCGGCTCGCGAGCAAGTTATTAGAATGGCAACTGATGGAGGATGTTTCCTTGGCGCCTCTCTATCCTGCATAGATCTGATAGTATACTTGTATAGTGAGTTTCTTAAGATCGATATGAATACCATAGATTCAATTGAAAGAGATTATTTTTTCCTCTCAAAAGGTCACGATGTGCCAGCCTTATATGCAACACTTTCTGACTTAGGATTTTTTGAAAAACAAAGATTATTAAATCACCTAAAAACGAACGACTATATTTACTGGCACCCAAATAAAATGATCCCGGGCGTTGAGTTTCACTCTGGCTCTTTAGGCCATTTGATTTCAGTGGCTATTGGTGTTGCACTCGATATAAAAATTAGGTTAATGAATAATAAAGTCGTAGTTCTGTTGGGAGATGGTGAACTAAATGAAGGATCGGTTTGGGAAGCTTTACTCGTTGCTAATGCTTACAAATTAGATAATTTACTTTTGGTAATTGATAGAAATCAATTTCAGGCTAATATGAAGACTGAAAGCCTCATACCTCTCGAACCTCTTGAAAGCAAATTTGAAGCATTTGGACTCGAGGTTTATTCAATCGATGGACATAACTTTCAGGAAATAGATGAAACATTTCAAGGCTTATCCTTTAACTCCAAACGTCCCACTGTAATTATTGCTGACACAATAAGGGGTAAGGGATTGCCAAGCATAGAAGAAAAAGCAGATAGATGGTTTTGCAATTTTTCTCATAAGGAGATCGAAAACCTGATAGACGAGCTATATGGAAAAACCTTGAAAACTGAACTGACATCCGAAAAACTAATTGTTAGATAAATGAAGTTTTCTGAAAAAAATATTTCATATGAGACACTTACTTGAAAAAGAATTCTAAGTAATATGCTTGTTAACACAATAAATAAAATGAGTTGAAAATGAATTACGAAGATTTCCTGACAGATATTGCTCTTGGTGATGAAAGATTTATTATTATGACAGCCGAAAACAGAGCTGCTATTAGAAATATTAACAAAAGCCTGGGAAACCGTTTCATTGATACTGGCATTACTGAACAAACCTTAATTGGTTCATCGGCTGGACTGGCATTAAGAGGCAGAATCCCTATCGTTCATGCCTTGGCTTGTTTTCTAACTATGAGAGCTTTTGAATTTATTAGAACTGATATAGGTATTGGTGAATTACCTGTTAAGCTCATTGCTGCTGTTCCGGGGTTTCTTTCAGAGGCAAACGGACCAACTCACCAGGCAGTAGAAGATATTTCTTTAATGCGCGCCATACCAGCTATGTGCATATTCTGCCCTGCAGACCTGCAGGATCTTCTCATTGGCTTAAAAGATGTTCTGTTAAGCCCAAAACCTTTTTATATCAGGTTTAATCAATCTGAAAGCCATATACTGCATAGTAATAATTTTGAAATTGGAAAGGCTGAACTGCTCTCTGAGGGAAAGGACCTTACAATACTTACCTATGGGATCTTACTTAATGAAGCTTTTGAAGCTGCGAAAATCCTTAGTGAAAAAAACATTTCAGTTCGTCTTGTGAATTTGAGAACATTAAAACCTATCGATGAAGAGATTATTCTATCTTCTGTCAGTAAAACTCCTTTACTGGTTACTCTTGAAGATCATTTCTTAACGGGAGGACTATTCTCTATTGTAGCAGAATTACTACTAAAAAACAAAGTGACTGCAAATGTACTACCTATAGCTCTTGAGAACAAATGGTTCAAGCCTGCACTTTACAGAGATCTATTAGTAAATGAAGGCTTTACTGGAAGACAAATTGCTGAAAAGATCCTGTATAAATTGGATATGATTTAAATACAGTAAAAAGCTTTTCATATTTAAAAATGATAAACTATATAATGATATACTATTATTTATTCTATCGTGCTTAAAATAAGAGGGTACAAAATGGCAAATAAAATTCAGCCAAATCAGGATTTCCCAGATATTAGCCAATCTGAAAAGCTCTATCAACGAGCAGTAAAATTGATCCCCTCGGCCACGCAGACTCTTGCCAAGGGACCAGGGCAATATATAAAGGGCATTGCTCCAAAATATCTTTTAAAAGCAAAGGGCTCTCATGTCTATGACGTTGATGGGAATGAATTCCTGGACTATAATATGGCAATTGGACCAGTCTCTTTGGGTTATGCCTATGACAGGGTTGACGAGGCAATAAAAAGACAACTAGAAGATGGAATTACTTTTTCACTTATGCATCCTCTTGAGCTTGAAGTGGCTGAACTTATTCATAGCGTGGTTCCAAATGCCGAAATGATTAGATATAGTAAAACTGGTGCTGATGTAACAAGTGCTGCCATAAGGGTAGCAAGAGCTTTTACAGGGAGAAATAAAGTTTTATGTTGTGGCTACCACGGTTGGCACGACTGGTATATAAGTGTAACAGATAGAAATATGGGAATACCAGATGAGATAAAAGCAATGACTTTTACTTTTAATTATAATGATATCCAGTCTGTAATTGATTCAATTGATGAAGATACTGCTTGCGTGATACTTGAACCCGTTGTTTTTGAAGCTCCAAAAGATGATTTCCTGCATAAGCTGAAAACAGTCTGTATGGAAAATGGAACACTATTGATCTTTGATGAAATGTGGACTGGCTTTAGACTTTCACTCGGTGGAGCTCAGGAGTATTTTGACATAAAAGCGGATCTTGCTTGCTTTTCAAAAGCTGTCGCTAACGGTATGCCAATTTCAATATTAACCGGTAGAGAAGATATTATGAGATTATTTGAGAAAGATGTCTTCTTCTATACTACTTTTGGTGGTGAAGCCCTTTCTCTTGCTGCTGCTCTGGCAACAGTAAATGAAATTAAAGAAAAAAATGTACCTGAGTATCTCTCAAAACAGGGAGAAAAACTGAAAAATGGGTTTAATCAAATTGCCTTGGATCTGAAAATGGATTATACAAAATGTATTGGGTTTAATTGCCGTAGCCTTGTAACATTTGATCCCATAAAGGGTAATCCCCTTGAAATGAAGTCGCTTATGCAGCAAGAAATGATCCGAAACGGAATTCTTTGGTCGGCTTTTCATAATATGAGCTTTTCACATACTGATAATGATATAGATTATACTTTAAAGACCTATGAAATAGTGCTCCCTACATTAAAAAAGGCTGTCAACGAAAATAACATTCGTAAATTCTTAAAAGGAGAGCCTGTTGAACCTGTATTTAGAAAGGTGAGTAACTTTAATTCAAAGCCTAAATATTCAGCAAGATAATATCAATAACTATTAGATACATCTTATATGGATGAATTATTTTCACTTAAAGGTAAAGTATCAATTGTAACTGGAGCTCTGGGGTTACTTGGAAAAGAACATTGCAGAGCTCTTAGCAGGGCTGGAGCAAATGTTATTGTATGTGATCTAGATAAAGAAAAATCATATGACTTTGCTCGCACTCTTTCTGAAAATTCTATTTCTGAAAAATCAATTGGGATCTTTCTTGATGTAACTAATCCAGATTCTATAATTGATGCAAAAAAAATAATATTAGAAGAGTTTGGACGCATCGATGTTTTAGTAAATAACGCCGCAATAAACGATATGTTTGAGGACCCTAAGATATCAAAAGAATTATCAAATTTTGAGAATTATCCATTGCATGCCTGGAAAAGATCAATTGATGTAAACCTTACTGGTGTATTTCTTTGTTCCCAGATCTTTGGCAGTCAAATGGCAAGCCAGCTCTCCGGAAGCATAATAAATATTGCTTCAACATATGGTATTGTGGCCCCGGATCAATCAATTTATAAAAATGAAAAGGGAGAGCAGGAGTTTTTTAAACCTCCGGCTTATTCTGCAACAAAAGGCGCAGTTATTGCCTTTAGTAAGTATTTAGCTTCTTATTGGGGTAATAAAGGAGTACGTGTGAATACTTTGTCTCCGGGAGGAGTCCTCAATAGGCAAAAAGAATACTTCGTGAAAAACTACTCTAGACGCACACCTTTAGGAAGAATGGCCGCTCCTACAGACTATGCTGGTGCAATAGTATTCCTTGCAAGCGAAGCTTCATCCTATATGACAGGGACTAATTTAGTTGTTGACGGAGGCTATATTGCATGGTAAATACTAATAAGGATCTATCATATTTTCAGCTTTCAGAAAAAATAAGAGAGAAAGCAAAAAAAATTAAATTCGTTCTTACCGATAGCGATGGAGTCCTGACTGATACAGGAGTCTTCTATAGTGAATCGGGTGAAGCTCTAAAGAGGTTTTCAATTCGTGATGGAATGGGAGTCGAAAGACTAAAAAAAGTTGCAGGCATCCCAACTGGAATAATAACAGGTGAGAGTTCCGATGCAGTAAAAAGACGGGCCGAGAAACTGGAAATTTCTGATCTTTACCTCTTTTGTAAAGATAAACTCGCAAAGTTGAAAATTATTCTTGTAGAAAAAAATCTTTTTGCAGAAGAAATTGCATATATAGGGGATGATTACAATGACCTCGAAATAATCTCCGCCGTCGGTTTGTCGGCCTGTCCTAATGATGCAATGAACCTGGTAAAAGAATCGGTTGATTTTATATGTGAAAATAAAGGGGGAAATGGTGCTTTCCGTGAATTTGCTGAAATGATCATTAACTCTAAACAAGAAAAGTAGAATATTCACGGTTTGTTGTTAAATGAAGTATTTATCCCAGTAAGAAAGATAGGACCTTTTTTTAATAACATTTTCCTAAGCGCTTGTGAATAATATTGTGAATTATAACAGGAGAACTTAAATAACTTAGAGGCTACAATGAAGAAGGCTAAGGTCAAGGTGGGTAACAGATTTATTGGAGATGGTCAACCTGTTTACATTATAGCTGAAATTGGCATTAATCACAATGGCTCAATTGAAATTGCAAAGAAAATGATCGATGGAGCTGCCTTTGCTGGCTGTGATGCCGTAAAATTCCAGAAGAGAACTCCGGAACTATGTGTACCTAAAGATCAGTGGGATATACAAAGAGATACTCCCTGGGGAAAAATGACCTATATTGATTACAGACGCAAAATTGAATTTTCAAAGGACCAGTATGCTGAACTAGATCGCTATTGTAAGTCAAAGGGAATAGATTGGTTCGCTTCTTGTTGGGATGAAGAATCTGTTGATTTTATACAAGAGTTTAATCCTTCTATTTTTAAGATTGCCTCTGCAACATTGACTGACCTTGAACTTATTTCTAAGATAAAGTCAACCGGCAAACCCGCAATTTTATCAACTGGTATGTCAACAATGGAGGAAATAAGACTGGCTGTAGAAGAATTTGGAAAGAAAAATCTGCTAATTGCTCATTCAACTTCTTCCTACCCTTGCAAACTCGAAGAACTAAATCTTAAAATGATTTTGACTTTGAAACATTTGTATAAGGATATCCCCATTGGGTATTCTGGCCACGAGACAGGCTTAGCCCCCACATGGGCTGCAGTTGCCCTTGGCGCTAGCTTTATTGAAAGACATATTACTTTAGATAGGGCTTTGTGGGGAACTGATCAAGCAGCTTCCGTTGAAATTGTTGGATTATTCAGATTAGTTAGTAGTATCCGTGATATAGAAAGATCTATGGGCGATGGTATTAAGAAGGTTTATCTGAGCGAACTGAGTTCACTAAAAAAACTTCGCAGAAAACTTTCTAGTAGACCAATTATGAAAGCTGTTTAAAAATGTTACTTGCAAAAGAACAACTTATTGCTACAATAGTTATTATTTTTGCTGCCGCCATTGTGATTGCTTTGGAAAGAAAATTCCCTTATAACAAAGGACAAAGTTTTTTCCGCGATGGACTTTTAGATGATTTTGTCTTCTATAATGGTCTTCAAAATTTTATTCTTGGGATTATTATCTCTTGGGTAATAAAGGCAATAGATCAAAGTACAAACCTTTCAAGACTTCATATCATATCCTCTTGGCCAGTCTACTTACAAATAGCATTCTTTGTGGTTACACATGATTTCTATATATATTGGTTCCATCGCTTGCAACATAAATCAAAATTCCTTTGGCGGATACACGAAGCTCATCATTCAAACAACCAGATTGATTGGCTTGCTGGGGCACGTTCACATGCCTTCGAAATACTAATTAATCAGACGATTGAATTTGCACCCATTGTTCTTCTTGGTGCGGCTCCTGAGGTTGCACTATATAAAGGGGCTATTAGTGCTATCTGGGGAATGTACATCCATTCTAACATTAATGTGCATTCTGGACCATTGCAGCTTTTCTTTAATGGCCCTGAGATGCATCGCTGGCACCACTCAGATGATAATGACTTGGCTTATAATAAGAATTTTTCTACAAAACTTGCAATCTGGGATTGGATTTTTGGTACTGCTTTTTTCCCAAAAGACATAAAGGCTCAAAGATTTGGACTTAGTGATGTTAATTTCCCCCAAAATTATTTTAGGCAGTTCTTTTTTGCTTTCAGAAGATTTGATAAATAAAATGCTTTGATGAGCAAAATTAAGTGAGATAAATTCATTGCTTCCTTTATAGTTCCTATTCAGGAACTTTTATACGATTTCTGAACGTTTAGAAGTTTTATTTACTGGGAATAGATTTCCCCGGTTGCTAATATGTGCCGGAATGGATCTTTTGAATCATTTTTACTTGAAGTTTCTCTGAAAATTATCGATTGCATAATTCTTTTTTTCGAAATGACTTGCTAATTCATGGAAATAATGTTACTTTACAAACACTGATTCGCCCTTTTAAGGGCGATTTTTATTTATATGAATCCATTACAAAAAAATATTACACAAATAGCAGAACAAGTTGCTGAAAAACTAGGCTTTTTGCTTATTGAAGTGTCGCTTAAAGGGGATAACAGGAATCGTATTGTCGAAATTTTTATCGATAGTCTAAAGGGTGTGACTATTGATGAATGTGCACTGATGAGCTCTGAAGTAGCTACCATTATCGAATCTTCTGATCTGATTAGCTCAAAGTATCGCTTGGATGTATCTTCCCCTGGCATTGACAGACCTCTTAAGTTTCTAGAGCAGTTCCCTAAGCATATTAACAGAAAATTTGAACTTTTGTTAAAAGATAGTAGTAACGAGACGGAACAACAACAATCTGCAGAAATAAACTCCGATCTGAAGCAATCCGCTGAAAAACATCTTCCAGGCAATAATGACTTGGCTGATGTGAATTCAAAAACTGGAGAAATTCGGAAAAATGTACTCGGAGATTCAAAGGCGGGAATTCAGAAGTCTAAGAGCATTAAAACACAAAAGATTACCGGAAAGCTCTTGCGCATCGAGGGTCAATCGCTGATATTTAGCTTAAACAATTCAGAAACAAAAATTAACTTTAATAATATTAAAACCGCACGTGTTTTAATTAGTTTTTGATTACGGAGGAAAACTAAAAATGAATGCTGAGATAGTTGAATCTTTTGCCCAGATGGTTAGGGAAAAGAGCATAGATAAAGACGTTTTAGCAGGTATTATCGAAGAAATATTCGGTATCATGGTCAAAAAGAAATATGGAAATGATGCGAATTTTAGTGTCGTCGTAAACATGGATAAAGGTGATATTGAAATATTCCTTGAGCGTGAAATAGTTGACACCGTAATGAATCCCGCTACTGAGATTAGCATTGATGAAGTAAATGCTAAGGGTAATGAGGATGAACTTGAGGTTGGCGAGGTCTATCCTGAAAGACTTGAGTTACTCTCCTTTGGAAGAAGACTCATTAACCTGGCCAGACAGAGCCTGAACCAAAAGATAAGAGAATTGGAAAAAGATATTGTCTTTAATGAATATAATGATATGGTAGGTGAAATTGTAGTTGGTGATATATATCAGGTCAGAAAAAATGATATTTTGATCAACCACAACAAAAATGAACTCCTTTTGCCTCGTAATGAACAGATCCCTAGAGAAAAATATAGAAAAGGAGAAACCTTAAGGGCTATAGTCAAAGAGGTTAAGAAAACTCCTAATGGACCTGTTGTAATTATTTCAAGAGGAGATAACCTCTTCTTGAGAAGACTCTTCGAAATAGAAATCCCCGAAATCTATGACGGAGTAATTGATATTAAGGGCATTGCTCGCGAACCCGGCGAAAGAGCTAAAGTTGCTGTTGAATCACAGGATAATAGAATTGATGCTGTGGGTGCATGCGTTGGAATGAAAGGAGTTAGAATTCATGCCATAGTCCGTGAGCTTAGTAACGAGAACATTGACGTTATCAGCTTCTCTGATGATCCGGAACTTTATATTCAAAGAGCTCTTGCTCCTGCCAAGTTAAAATCGATCGTCGTTGATACAAAAACTAAAAAATGTACCGTAGTTGCCGATAGCGACCAGATCTCTATGATAGTTGGTAGAAATGGTATCAATATCCGCCTTGCAATGAAACTTACTGGATATGAAATAGAAGTCTTAAGAGAAGAAAAGCCATATGAAGAATACGAGGAAGATATTGAACTAATTGATATTAAAGAAGAACTCGGCGCAGATGTTTATGAAATTTTGATTAATCACCGCTATGATACAGCACTGGAAGTTCTAAAGGCAGGTCCAGAAAAATTAAAAGAAATTGAAGATTTTGATGACGATAAGATTGCCGAAATAATTGACATAATTAAAGGTCAATTTGAAGAGGAAGAATAGAATTTTAAAAACAGGTTTTCAGAATTATGACCGAAGAAGTAAAATCTAAAAAATTAAGAATTTATAAGTTTGCAGCGGAGTATAATCTTTCAGCGGATTCTCTTGTAGAGTTCCTCAGAAAAAAGGGATATGATGTGAAATCACATATGTCTCCTCTTTCTGATGAGATGATGTCTGATATTGCTAACCATTTCAAAAAGGATATTGAAAAGGCTGAAAAGCATTACCAGAAAATATCTGAATTTAACAAGAAAAGATCTGAAAAGATTGAAGAAGGTAGTGCAGCTCCAAAAGAGGAAAAACTTGCAGCAGATGCCGAAAAGGTGGTCGAACCTTTCCAGGCCTTTGAACAAGAGATTGGTGAACCAATTACTGATACTGCTCCTGAAATAGAGACAGTTGAAGAAATTGGCCAGGAAGAAACAGTAGAAACTGAGCTTACACCTTCACCTAAAGCTGAAGAAGAAACAGTTGTTGAGGAACCTACTACTCCTACTACTGTTCAATTACCTTCTGAGGTTGCTGAAATACCTGTTGTTAAAGAAGTTGAACCGGAAGTGGTTAAAACTGTAGAGGATTCAACTCCTGCAGTTACTCCAGTACCACCTACAACTCCTCCTTCTGTGCCGCTACCATCACAACCGGTTGAAGAAGTTAGTAAAGAAGAGGTGAAACCAGAGCCGAAACCTGAAATCAAAGAACCTGCTCCGGTCGCTCAAACTGAACCGGTTTCTAAGGAACCAGAAACTCCGGCTGAACCGCTGCTACAGACTGATGAAATAGAAGTTAAAGTCTTTAAGACTAGAACCGAACGTGAACTTGCTAATAACAAGGGACTTACTATTGTAGGTAAAATTGATCTTGATGCCCATAAAAAGAAAGCAGAAAGACCAAAACCTGTAGAAAAGGGTAGGGGAGATAGAAATCGAAGCGATGCTGGCCGTCCAAAAAGTGAGGATAGATCTGCTGGTCCATCTGATCAAAGACGTGAAAGACCAGATTCTAGAAACAGAACCGACGGTACTACTTCTCCTAGAATCAGACCTGCTGAACAAGCTGCTGGAGGCCGTGGTGTTTCGCAGGATCTTAATGACGACAAACAGAATCTGAAAAAGAAAAAGAAAAAACCGAAGGCAAAAAAGAAGATTAAAGGTACAGAGTCTCCGGTTGAAGATACTTCTGCAACTAAGAAAAAGAAATTCAAACGTGTAGAAATTGATAAACGTGATGTTGACGAAGCCATTAAAAGAACTCTTCTTAGCATGGAAGATTCAGCTATTGCTGAAAGAGCTAACCAAAGAAAGAAGAAAAAGAAAGAAAAGCAGGAAGAGCAGGAAAGAAGGTTAGAGGTCGAGCAGGCAGAAAAAAGTAAACTGAAGGTTACAGAGTTTATTGCAGTAAATGAACTCGCTAACCTTATGAGTGTATCTGTAAGTGACGTAATTGCTAAGTGCATTGGTCTTGGTATTATGGTCTCTATTAATCAGAGGCTTGATATTGATACAATTACTCTAGTTGCAGATGAATTTGGATTTGAAGTCGAATTTGAACAAGAATATACTTCTGAAGAACTTGAAGATATACAGGATTCGGTTGAATCTTTAAAATCTCGCCCACCTGTTGTTACTATAATGGGTCACGTCGACCATGGTAAAACTTCTCTTCTTGATAGAATACGTTCAACAAATGTTGTTGCAGGTGAGGCTGGTGGTATTACTCAACATATTGGCGCTTATCAGGTCGAAGTTGCTGAGGGAAAATATATTACGTTCCTTGATACCCCGGGTCATGAAGCTTTTACGGCTATGAGGGCCAGAGGAGCTAGTATTACAGATATCGTTGTGCTTATTGTAGCAGCAGATGATGCTGTAATGCCGCAGACCGTCGAGGCTATTAACCATGCTCAGGCTGCAGGCGTACCAATTATTATTGCAATTAATAAAATTGATAAACCTGGCGCAAATCCAGATAAAATAAGACAACAATTGGCAGACCGTAACATCCTGGTTGAAGATTGGGGCGGCCGTTATCAATGCGTCGAAATATCTGCAAAAGCAGGACTTAATATAGAAGAATTGCTTGAAAAGATCTTGCTTGAAGCTGAAGTACTTGAGCTGAAGGCTAACCCTGATAGACTTGCCCGTGGTACTGTAATCGAATCTCAGCTAGATAAGGGAAGAGGTATTACTGGAACAATTTTGGTCGCAAAAGGAACTTTGAAAATTGGTGACCCATTTGTTGCAGGCGTCCATCACGGCCGTGTCAGAGCTATGTTTGATGAACGTAATAGAAAAATTTCAGTTGCACCTCCGGCTACTCCTGTTCTTGTCCTTGGCTTTGAAGGGGCTCCACAGGCAGGTGATACGTTTGTTGCTGTTAAGTCAGAAAGGGATGCAAGGGAAATTAGTATTAAGAGACAGCAACTCAAAAGGGAGCAGGATCAAAGACAGATCCACCATATTACACTCGATGAAATTGCTCACCAAATTAGCATGGGCGGTATTAAAGAACTCCCTCTTATTGTTAAAGGTGACGTCGACGGTTCTGTTGAGGCTTTATCTGATTCTTTAATGAAACTCTCAAACGAAGAGGTAATCGTACGTGTAATCCACAAGGGAGTCGGTGGTATCTCTGAAGGTGATGTCCTTCTTGCCGCTGCTTCGAGTGCTATTATCATTGGATTCCACGTTCGCCCGAACTTAAATGCCCGCAAACTGGCTGAAAATGAAAAGGTTGACATAAGACTTTATAATGTCATTTATGATGCAATAAACGAAGTTAAATCGGCTCTTGAAGGTCTGCTCTCTCCTGTAATTTCTGAGGAAATTGTAGCAACAATCGAAATTAGAGAAATCTTTAAGGTTCCTAAGGTCGGCACTATCGCTGGTTGCTATGTCCAGGAAGGAAAGGTTACAAGAACTAATAAAGTCCGCCTTATACGCCAGGGAATTGTCGTTTTTGAAGGTGAATTAGCTTCCCTTAGAAGATTTAAAGATGACGTACGTGAAGTTGATGCTGGCTATGAATGCGGCCTTAACCTTAATAACTTCAACGATATTAAAGTTGGTGATATTATTGAAGCTTATAAGCTTGTAGAAACTAAAAAGAAATTAGCATAGTTTTTTAATTGCAGAACTTCCCATTTTTATTTCGATATTTTGGGGATTCTGCAATTTCTTTATATATAACTACTTATGCTTTTTTAGAAAGTAGAGTTGAAATGTCTTATAGAATTGATAAAGTTTCTCGCTTAATCAAAGAGGAAATTAGTTGGATCTTTATACACAAATTGAAAGATCCTGCCCTTGGATTTATTACTATTACAGATGTTAAGCTGAGCCCTGACTTAAAAATTGCAAAAATATATTTTTCTGTCTTGGAAAAGGAAAATAGGAAAATTGTCCTGGCCAGAATTAATGAAGTAAAAGGACTTATTAGAGGTGAATTAGCGCATAGAATAAAAATGCGCTTTATCCCCGAATTAAGCTTTTTTATTGATGATACCACTGATTATGTCGAAAAGATGGAAAATCTTTTTAGACAAATTAACAAAGAGAACGATAAGAACAATAATGATAACCAAAACGACAGTTGATAATTCCCAGTTTGACTTATCTGCGGCTGATTTTGAAAAAGGTGAAGTTATTTTAATAGATAAATCTTTAAATAAGTCATCCTTTAACGTAATCTATAAGATTCGTAAAGCTGTAGGAATTAAAAAAGCCGGACACGCCGGTACCCTCGACCCAAAAGCAACTGGACTTCTGATTATCTGTACAGGAAAGAAAACAAAAGAAATCAGCTCCTTTCAGGATCAGATAAAGACTTATACTGGCATCATTACGCTTGGGAAAAAAACTTTATCCATGGATTCTGAAAGTGAATTTATTGAAGAAAAGGGAATTGAGGGAATTACTGAATCTGACATCTATTGCACCAGAGATTGCTTCCTTGGCGATATTCAACAAATTCCTCCCATGTATTCTGCCGTCAAATTTAAGGGAAAGTCACTTTATAAATATGCCCGTAAGGGTATTGAATTAAAGAGAGAACCTAGAACTGTTAACGTCTCTAAGTTTGAACTTACTAAGATTGAACTTCCAGATGTGCATTTTGAAATTACCTGTTCTAAAGGAACATATATTAGGGTCATTGCACACGATTTTGGCGAAAAACTTGGATGTGGAGCGTTTTTAAGTGCCCTAAGAAGAACTCGTATCGGTAATTATGATGTAAGCCAGGCCTTTACTATTGATGAATTTGTGGACTGCTTTGGTGTTAAGAATAATTGATCGTTTTTTTTATCTGGTAAACTAGACCTATGGGGAATTGCTAAAATTGTTTAATTTTAGCCAAAAAAGCTGTATATTAATTAACTTTGATTTTTTTGTTGAATAGATGAATATATTTTACGACATAAATGAGGTAAATAAAGAAGAATCTACAGTTCTTACAATTGGAACGTTTGATGGCTTTCATAAAGGCCATCAACAGATAGTTGATCATTTGGTTATCGAGGCAAAAAAGTCAAACGCTCGCAGTTTTCTTATTACTTTTGAGCCCCATCCGCGAAGTGTGCTTTCAAAAGATTTTGATTTGAAACTTTTGACTACACTCCAGGAAAAACTGGATTTGATTGAAAAATCAGGCGTCGATAATGTACTGGTTATTAACTTTACACCTGAATTCTCAAGAATGACATCAGATGAATTTATTCAGCAGATAATTGTTGATAAGATAGGAATAAAGGAACTTGTAATTGGCTATGACCATAGGATCGGTCGCGATAGGGGCGGAGATGAAAACAAACTTCGTGAACTTGGAGACACCTTTGGTTTTATGGTTACTCCTGTCTATGCTGTAAAAGTCGACCAGGATGCTATTAGCAGCACAAAAATAAGACATGCTCTTGTTGATGGTGATATCGAGAGAACGAATAAATATCTTGGAAGAAATTACTCCTTCTCTGGCAGCGTCGTTAAAGGAGCTATGAGAGGAAGGACTTTAGGTTTCCCAACTGTAAATATTGCCGTAAATAACAAACATAAGATGATCCCTGCTCGTGGAGTTTATCTTGTGAAACTCTTCTTGAACAGTGAAAGTTTTTATGGTATAATGAACATTGGTATGCGCCCAACATTTGGCGATACTGTTGAATTAGTTATAGAAGTTTATATCTTTAATTTTAACAGGGATGTTTACGGGGAAAATCTTACAGTTGAGGTAATAAAAAAATTACGCGAAGAAAAAAAATTCGATTCTAAGGATGCTTTGGTCGAACAGTTGGAAACTGATAAGAAAAAGGCACTCGAAATTGTAAATTACTTAAATAATTAATTCCGGTTAATTCTGGAATTACATCGTATAACTTAATTGGAGTCAAACAAAAATGGCAGTTACTAAAGAAGACAAGCTTGAATTAGTCAAAAAGTATGGTAAAAATGAAAAAGACAGCGGTACAGCTGAAGTTCAGATTGCTATATTAACGAAAAGGATCAACGACCTTACAACTCACTTTTCTGATCATAAAAAGGATCATCATTCCCGTCGCGGTCTTATGATGTTAGTTGGTAAAAGGCGCAGATTATTGGATTATTTAGCAGCTAAAGACATTAACAGATACAGAACAATAATCAAAGAATTAAACATTAGAAAGTAAGGTCAATTTAAATGGTATTTAAAAAAGAAGTCGAAATTGGGGGAAAAATCCTATCGATTGAAACCGGCAGATACGCTAAACAAGCTAATGGTGCCGTTATGGTACGCTATGGTGACACTATGGTACTTGTTACTGCTGTAGCTGCTGAAGAAGCTAAAGAAGATCAGGACTTCTTTCCTCTTTCGGTTGAATATAGAGAAAAATCTTCAGCTGCAGGAAAAATTCCAGGCGGCTTTTTCAAACGTGAAGGTAAACCTTCAGAAAAGGAAATCTTAAGCTCTAGGCTTATCGATAGACCTATTCGTCCACTGTTCCCAAAATCTTTTAAGAACGAAACACAGGTAGTAGCTCTGGTTTATTCTTTTGATAACGAGAATGATGCCGATGTTTTAGGCGCTGTCGGTGCTTCAGCTGCTCTTGCAATTTCAAATATTCCATTTCTGGAGCCTATTGGTGAAGTTAGGGTAGGCAGAATAAATAATGAGTTTATTGTAAACCCCACTCACCAGCAGATAGCCTTAAGCGATATGGAAATAACTGTCGCTGGTACTGAATCATCTATTATGATGGTCGAAGGTGAAGCAAATGAGATAAGCGAAGCCGATTTATTGGAAGCTCTCAAATTTGCCCACGTCGAGATCAAAAAGCTCGTAGATCTGCAAAACCAGTTGCGCGCTGAATGCGGTAAACCTAAAAAAGAAGTTCTGGAAAAGACTGTCGATGAGAATCTGGTCAATGATGTAAAACAATTGGCTTATGAGAAATATCGGCAAATCGTTTCTACTGTTCTGGCAAAGGAAGAACGTTCAGCTAAAAATAAGGAACTCAATAAGCTGGTCCTTGAAGCTCTTAATGAAAAATATCCCGAACAGGAATCAGAAATTAAGAATATTCTTCATGACATTGAAAAAGAACTCATGAGAAATAGGATTCTTGAAGAAGGATTAAGACTTGATGGACGTAACTTAACCCAGATAAGACCAATAACCGTTGAACTTGGACTGCTTCCAAGAACTCACGGATCTGCACTCTTTACTCGTGGCGAAACTCAAAGCTTAACAACTCTGACTTTAGGCACTAAAAATGATGAGCAGATAATTGACGGCTTACAGGAAGAATATACTAAGAAGTTCTTACTCCATTACAATTTCCCTCCTTTTTCTGTTGGTGAGGTTGGAAAAATGTCTGGTGTTGGTAGAAGGGAAGTTGGTCATGGAAACCTTGCTGAAAGAGCAATCAAAAAGGTTATTCCTGAAGAGACTTTGTTCCCATATACTATTAGACTAAATTCGGATATTCTTGAGTCTAACGGCTCTTCGTCCATGGCAACTGTTTGTGCTGGTACTTTGGCCTTAATGGATGGTGGCGTTCCTATTAAGAAACCTGTTGCTGGTATTGCAATGGGATTGGTAAAGGAAGGTGATCAGTTTAGAGTCCTGTCAGATATCCTTGGTAATGAGGATCATCTGGGCGATATGGATTTTAAGGTTGCTGGTAGTACAGATGGTATCACCGCTATTCAAATGGATATAAAAATCCAGGGCATTTCCTTTGATATTATGGATACTGCTCTTCAGCAGGCAAAACTTGGAAGAGCTCATATTCTCTCAATAATGAATGACGCTATTGTCCAACCAAGAGAAACAATCTCTCCTTTTGCTCCAAGCCTGATCACAATAAAGATTCAGACTGACCAAATTGGATTGCTAATTGGCCCTGGCGGTAAGACTGTTCAGGGATTGCAGAAACAATATGGCGTGGATATTAATATTGAAGAAGATGGTACAGTAAACATCGCTGCTGCAAACAGAGAAAGTGCCAAAAAGTGTAAAGAACACATAAGATTACTTACGGCTACTCCTGAGGTTGGAGAGGTCTATGAGGGTAAAATAATCAAAATAATGGATTTCGGTGCATTTGTTGAGATTTTGCCTGGAAAAGAAGGACTTCTGCATATCTCGCAGATTGACTCAAAAAAGGTCAATAAGGTAACAGACTTTTTCAAGGAAGGCGATACTGTTAAAGTAAAGCTCCTAAAAATTGAAAATGGGAAAATGAGCCTTAGCCGTAAAGCTTTGTTGACAGAAGAAAAACCTGTTAATAAAGAATAGTTAGTTAAATAATGACGCTGTAGGGACTACTCTTCAGCGTCTTTTGTTATTTGTGATGTGATTTTTAAGGAATCCTTATCTCAGGGACTAATGCTTTGTTTCTAGAGTGAGATTTTCCGGGAAGATAAGACCGCGAAAAAGATGAAAATAGGAAGTTTGGATTTAGGCAGCAGGGCAATTTTGGCGCCAATGGCTGAAGTTACAGATGCTCCCTTTAGGCAGATCTGTCGTGAAAATGGGGCAGGACTTACTTTTACTCAAATGATTAGTGCAAAAGGAGTAGTTGAGAATGCTTTTGATACACTCCGGGTACTTGCCTTTAACCGCAGCGAAAAACCAATTGGGATCCAGCTCCTTGGTAGAGATGCTGATTATATTGAAAAAGCTGTTCAGGAAATAAAAACACTTAAACCCGATCTTATTGACCTCAATTGCGGTTGCTCAGTTTCCAATGTTTGTAAATATGGCCTTGGAGCTGCGATTCTGGATGATCCTCTTCTGCTTGGAAAACTTGTAAAAACATTGGTTAAGGCTGCTGAGGGCATTCCGGTCTCGATTAAAATTAGACTCGGCCGCAACAGACAGAAAATCAATGTCCTTGAGAACGCTAGAATAATTGAGGATAATGGGGCTTCCTTTATTACAATCCATGCTAGAACTAGGTCAGACTCTTATATGGATAACCCCCTATGGGAGTGGATTGCTAAAGTAAAGCAAACAGTCGCAATACCAGTTGTTGGTAATGGTTCACTCTTTAATGAAGTGGATTGTTTTAAGATGATTCAGGAAACTGGTTGCGATTCGGTTTTCCTTGCTAGAGGTGCTCTGGGTAATCCATTCATCTTTAAGCGACTTAGCACATTACTGGAGACTGGACTACTACAAGAGTCTGAGTCTGTAGATGAAGTGGCAAAAGTTGCACTTCATCATCTGGACCTGTTGATTAAAGATTCAGGTGAAGATCAGGGGGTTAAAAAATCTAGAAAACATCTGATCTGGTATTTTAGGTCTTTTAATGGAGTCCATTCATTAATTGAAAAAATTTTTTCTCTTAATGATAGATCTTCACTTGAAGACTTTATTTGTTCTCACGTTGAGAATATTAAAAATGATTCATATCCCAAAGAGAATTTCGAGGAAATTAATAAGAAATTTAGTGAGAGGGTTCTCTTTTGGATAATTGATTCAAAGCTAAAAGAAGAAGATAAACAATAGTTCATTAATTGAATTGACACGTAAATGGTAAAAGAAATTATTATTAATTCAACCTCCTCACAAAATCGTGTCGCTATAACTGAAGACGGCAACCTGGTGGATTTCTTCGTTGACCATCCCGAAAAAAGGAGAATGGTTGGAGATATCTATCTGGGGAAAGTTGCCCGTATTTTACCCGGTATCAAAGCTGCTTTTATTGATATCGGTATGAAGCATGATGCTTTCCTTCATTTTTCAGATATCGGAGACAGATTAGATGAACTTCAAAGTATACTCGATGACGATGAGGATTCGGATATAAGTGAAGCCGATGAGGATTCTTCCGCAGGAGATGCTCCTTCGGTAAGACATTCTGCTGTTAAAACAGAAGAAGATGTAAAAAAAGAACCTTTTGTTCCCAAACTCCACAAAGGACAGGAAATTATTATTCAGATTACTAAAGAACCTGTGGGAAATAAAGGTGTTAGAGTGACTTCGGCAATCTCTCTGCCGGGTAGATTCTGTGTCCTGCTGCCTTTTGATAATAAAATTGGCATCTCAAAGAAAATTCCTGAGTTCAGAGAACGCCGCCGCCTAAAGAGTATTGCTAAAGGAATTCTTCCTTCAAATTGCGGACTTATTATTAGAACAGCGGCAAAAGATCAAAGTGAGGAATCACTTTCTGACGATTTAAAATATCTGGTAAAGACCTGGGAAGAAATTCAGGCACAGCTAAAGACTGAAAAACCTCCCGCTCTTCTTTATCAGGACCTCAGTACTACTTCAAGTGTGATAAGAGACCTTTTTACACCAGATATCTCAAAGGTCTTTATTGATTCTAGAAAATTATACAAACAAATTAAAAATTATGTCCAGTTAGTTCAGCCAGCCTTAGCAGATAAGGTCGAACTTTTTAAGGGACAGCAATCAATTTTTGAAGCCTTCAAAATTGATGAGCAGATAAAAACTCTTATGGGGAGAAAGGTTATGCTGCCTAGTGGTGGCTACCTTATTATTGACCATACAGAGGCTATGGTTGTAGTTGATGTTAACAGTGGAAGATATGCTGCAAAGAAAGAGCAAGAATTAAATTCCCTGAAAACTGACCTTGAAGCTGCTCGCGAAGTTGCCCGTCAACTTAGACTAAGGGATATTGGAGGACTCATTGTTTGTGATTTTATTGACCTTGAAGATGAAAAAAACAGAAAAAAGATCTATGATGAGCTAAAAAAGGAATTTCGAAAAGATAGAGCAAAAGTTTCCGTCCTTCCTATGACTGAGTTTGGCTTAATTCAGATCACAAGACAGAGAATTAGGGAAAATATTCTTCATACAATGAACGAAGTTTGCCCATTTTGCCAGGGTACAGGTCTGCTTACAAAGAGATCTAACCTAATGCACGAAATAGAAGTTTGGTTAAAAAGATTCAAAAAACGCTCATCAGAAAAATTCCTCATTTTAAATGTCCACCCTTCTTTGGGTGAGAAATTAAAAGAAGGAAAAATTAAAAGAATAACTAAACTACAGTTTAAGTATTTTGTCAAGATCAAACTTAATGTGCAGGAAGCTTATAGCCCTGCTTCTTTTCAGTTTTTATCTGCAAAAACTGGAAAGGATCTGACACAAGAATTTATGAGCTAAAAGCTTCTTGAGCTAAAAGCTTATAATTAATAGATATTTACTAGTTTTAAGGCGCATGCAAATGATTTTTGTATGCGCCTTTAATTATTCACCTGCATTACTTCAGTTTCCTGCTTATTTCCCTTATATATTTCCAATTAGTTTTGTATTTTTAATTTTTAAGGCTCCTGCATATCTCCCCTTGTTACATATTTGAAAATTATTTCGTAATTTCGAACTTGAATTTTGAAGGGTTTGAAGCACAAAGGAATTGCAGGTCTTGTAGTTGCAATTTGTTGATCTTCATGATTATGAAAATTTAAAACAGGGGAAACAGGCTATGAAGTTTTTTATTGATACTGCTAAGATCTCTGAGATAAAAGAAGCTGCCTCACTTGGAATTCTAGATGGAGTTACTACAAATCCCTCACTTGTTGCTAAAGAAGGGCGTGATTTCAGAAAATTACTTGATGAGATACTTAGTATTGTAGATGGTCCGGTCAGTGCTGAAGTAATTTCAACTGACTATGATTCGATCGTTAAGGAAGGTAGAGAACTTTCTGCCATACATAAAAATATAGTTGTTAAAGTCCCATTGATTAAAGAAGGCCTTAAGGCTGTTAAAACTTTGAGCGATGAGGGAATAAAGACTAATGTGACACTTTGCTTTTCTGCTTCTCAGGCACTCCTGGCTGCAAAAGCTGGTGCTTCTTATATTAGTCCGTTTGTTGGTAGATTAGATGACATTAGCCAGGATGGTATGGATCTGATTGGCCAAATTGTGCAGATCTACAAAAATTACAGCTTCCCGACGGAGGTTCTTGTAGCAAGTATTCGCCATCCCATACACCTTGTGCAAGCCGCTCTTATGGGGGCAGATGTTGCAACTATGCCATTTAATGTAATTGATAAGCTGTTCAATCATCCCCTTACGGATATTGGTCTGCAGAATTTCCTGAATGATTGGAAAAAACTAAATAAATAAGTGAAGGAATTATGAAAAAAACTACACTTTATAAGATCCATGAAGGCCTCGGGGCAAAGCTAATTGATTTTGCCGGCTATTTAATGCCTGTTCAATATAGTTCTATTATTGCTGAACATAAGGCAGTTCGAAATTCCGTAGGTGTTTTTGATGTCTCTCATATGGGTGAAATTTTTATTAAGGGCCCAAAAGCACTTGACTTCGTACAGAACATAACAGTTAACGACGCCTCTAAACTTACTATTGGTAGGGTCCAGTATTCTGCTATGTGCTATCCTGATGGGGGAATTGTTGATGACCTTTTGGTCTATAAATTGGCAGATGACGAGTTTTTATTGGTAGTTAATGCTTCCAATAAAGACAAAGACTTTGAATGGATGAAAAAAAATAATTCCTTTGGTGTCGAAATTAACGATAGATCAGATGATTATTCTCTCTTGGCTGTCCAGGGACCAAAATCAAAAGAGGTTCTGTCAAAGATTTGCAATAAGGAAATTGACCTTGAATATTATCATTTCTTCAAAGCTCAGGTAGCTGGTATAGATATGATTCTATCTAGAACTGGATATACAGGTGAACTTGGTTATGAACTTTATTTTGAAGGTGATGAATCAGTAGCTGAGAACCTTTGGAATAAACTATTTGAAGCTGGAAAAGAATTTGGTATTCAACCTGTAGGCCTCGGGGCAAGAGATTCTTTAAGATTAGAAATGGGATTCTGCCTTTATGGCAATGATATTGACCAGACCACTAATCCTTTGGAAGCTGGCCTGGGTTGGATTACAAAACTCAATAAAGAGTGCTTTATTGGGAAAGATGCAATCCTAAAGGTTAAGTCAGAAGGTCTTAAAAGAAAGCTAATTGCGCTCATCTCTGACGAAAAAGCATTCCCGCGCCATGGCTATGAAATTACTTCAGATGGCAAAGTTGTTGGGACTATTACAAGTGGTACTGTTAGCCCAATTCTAGAGAAAGCTATCGCTATGGGTTATGTAGATGCAAATTTTGCAGGCGTTGAGGCCCAATTGAATTTCCTTATTAGAAACAAGGAAATTCCAGCAAAGCTGACTAAGTTGCCTTTTGTTAAAAAATAAAGTAATAATTCTTACTTTTAAAGAATTTAAAATATAGGACGGAAATTATATTTCTGCCCTATATTTTATTAAATTTGTACTTAAAACTGATTAAAAGTTCTTTGTTTTTATCAACACGATAAATTAAGCACGAGTTTATAACTAAGTATCGAATTCAGATAATTTAAGAACAGAGATTATATGAAAGTAAATGTTCATTTTTCGCCGCTTCATTCGGATGAATTGTATTTTACAGCGAAAACTACGGTTGTTATTGATGTCTTGCGTGCAACGACTACCGTACTGGCTGCCTTACATAATGGAGCTAAGGAAGTAATTCCGGTTAATTCTGTAGAATTCGCAATGAAAGTTTCTGTTAATTCCTTCGGTGGTCAAACCCTTTTAGGTGGTGAAAGGAATACTAAAAAAATTGAAGGCTTTCAGCTAGGTAATTCTCCTTTGGAATATTCTAAGGAAGCTGTTTCTGGCAAATCTATTATTTTATTTACCACTAATGGATCAAAGGCTATTGTAAAGGCTAAATTTTCAGAGACGTTGCTATTATGCTCTTTCCTAAATGTAAAGAGTGTTGCAGCCTATCTTGCAAATCTTAATAAAGACATCGAAATCTTATGCGCTGGTAAGACAGGTAGTTTTTGTATTGAAGATACAATCTGTGCCGGTAGATTGATTACTGAATTAAAGAACCTTAAAGGTGAGGAACTCGAACTAACAGATTCCTCTAAGGCTAGCGTTATTCTTGATAACGCTTATGGTAATGATCTTCAAAAAGTCCTTTCTGAATGCGAACATGGTAAGCTCCTTATCGAAAATGGCTTTCAGGAAGATGTTAACTACTGTGCTCAGGTCTCTGTAATGGACTTATTACCTAGTTTCAACAATGGTACGGTCAAACCCTTAAAGATTCCATAGTCTATAATAATATACTTAAGTAAATGTTTTTAGCTTTTAGTTGATTAATCTTAGAATTGTCAGGATGGCTTCAGTAAAGAAAAAAAAAGAACCGGCTGCGAAGGGCGCGAGCTACTTTGTTATTTCTCTGGAAAAGAAAAAAAAAATTCTCGGGATTTTTTTAATTGTATTTTCATTTTTAATACTTCTAAGTATTCTCTCATTTTCGCGATATGATCAGGGAAACCTGACTTATCAGTTTTCTGACCTCTTCAGAGTTTTTTCCTCTGATCCTGAGTTTATTAGACGGGCTGAAAGTACTCATAACTGGCTCGGAGTCTTTGGGGCTTATGTCTCCGATTTCTTTGTAAACTCAATCTTTGGTTATAATTCAGCGATCTTTCCTGTTATTCTCTTTTTATGGGGCTATACAATTACTCTAAAAAAAGAAATTAAACTAGCCATTAATATTTCAAACTTTCTTCTTGCTACAGGAACGTTAGTTGCAGCCTTTTTTGGCGTCGTCCGTTTTAAGCTTAATGTTTTCCATGATGTTAATGAACTCTCTGGCAATGCTGGTGCATTCCTGGGTATTTCCTTGGGAAGACTTCTTGGAGGTTTAGGAAGTCTTATTTTTATAGCTACTCTTATTGTAACTGTCTTAATTATTGCTTTTGATATCAAACTTGGCAAAATTCTTGAATTTGCTAAAAGCCTTTTTGAGCATTCCGAAGCATCCGTAAAGGATACGAATCCTGCTTCATCTGAAAATAAGATCGAAAAAGCAGTAAAAAATATCTCCAAGATCAGGGACATAAAAGAAGGGAAGTCCGGTAAATCCAAAGGAAAATCACTTGATGAAGAGCAACAGGAGCTTTTACCTGAAGACATCCAGGAAGAAGAAACAAAAATCAAGATCGTTCGGACAAACGAACCTGAAATTCCAATTGCTGAAGATCTGAAGGATACAAAAGAAACAAAAGAAAGCAAATCCTCTGCAAATCAAAAACGGGAGAAAAAGCCCGATATTACTGAAGATGATATTGTTGATCTGATTGACAAAGATGAAGAAGCAAAACTTCCTAACCAATGGGAACAGATCATAAATTATAAAAAACCTCCTCTTACACTTCTAGATCCAATACCCGAGGAAAGTTTCCAGGTTGCAGAAGAAGAACTTAAAAGAAATGCCGAGCTTCTAAAAGAAAAACTTGCATTGTTTGATATTAAAATTGAGGATATAACTGTAACTCCTGGTCCGGTTGTTACCTTATATGAGATCGTTCCAGCTCCTGGTGTTAAGATTAGCCGTATTGTTAGCCTTGAGCATGATATCGCTCTTGCTCTTGCAGCTAGAGGTATTAGAATTATTGCCCCTATTCCTGGTAAAAGTGCAATTGGTGTGGAAATCCCTAATGCAAAGGCAGCTTTAGTAAATGCAAGATCTGTTATTGGAAAGATCCAGGAAGAAAAAGCTGAACTACCTCTGGCTTTGGGAAAAACAATCGCTGGTGATATTTGCGTGACAGACCTGGCAAAAATGCCTCATATGCTCATTGCTGGTTCGACTGGCTCTGGTAAAAGTGTTGGTATAAACATGATAATTACAAGCCTTTTGTATGCAAAAGACCCATCTGATGTCAAGTTTGTAATTGTTGATCCTAAGAAAATTGAACTGTCTTTTTATCAGAAGTTGAACAAGCATTTTCTTGCCGTTTCACCCGATTTGGAAGAAGAGATTATTACTAGCCCTCAAAATGCTTTGCTGGCCTTGAAGTCCGTTGAATATGAAATGGAAAAACGCTATAATAAATTAGCGAAGGCTGGCGTCCGTAATATTATTGATTATAATGTTAAGATTTCTGATCCGAAGAAGAAACCTAAAGATACAGATGAAATGCAGCATTATAAAATGCCATACATTGTCGTTATTATCGATGAATTGGCAGATCTGATGATTACAGCTGGAAAGGAAGTTGAAGAACCAATTGCAAGGCTTGCTCAGCTAGCAAGAGCAGTCGGTATACACCTTGTTTTGGCAACACAAAGACCATCTGTAAATGTAATTACGGGTGTGATTAAGGCAAACTTCAGCGCAAGAGTGGCTTACCAGGTCGCTACAAAAATCGATTCGAGAACTATTCTCGATATGAATGGTGCTGAACAACTCTTAGGTAGAGGTGATATGCTATTTTTGCCTAGTGGAACTCCTAAGCCAATACGTATTCAAAATGCTTTCATTTCTACAGATGAAGTTGAAAAAATAACTAATTATATTTATTCCCAGGAAGGCTATTCTAAACGCTATTTCCTTCCATCACTCTATGAAAAGAAAAAAGAAGCACAGGGTGAATTCCTTGCCGATAAGGATCCTATGTTTGAAGATGCAGCAAGAGTAATTGTAAGACATCAACAAGGCTCGGTTTCATTGCTTCAAAGAAGATTAAAATTAGGCTATTCTCGTGCTGCAAGAATTGTTGACCAACTCGAAGAAGCAGGAATAGTTGGTGGTGCCGAGGGAAGTAAAGTTAGATCTGTTTTAATTGAAGATGAAGAACAACTAGAAACAATTTTAAGGGCTTTATAAACAATCATGCGAAATTTCAAAGGTTTTATTCTCCTTTTTTTACTTCTGCAAACTGTAATTCTAAATGCTCAAAATCCTATTATTAAAGGAATTCAGAATAAATTCTATTCAATTAATAACTTGAGCGCAGATTTTTCACAATCCAGTTCTATGAAAAATCAGGGCGGATCGGTTTCAATAAAGGGCCATTTGCTTTATCAAAAAGATGACAAATATAGAATTGAATTTAAAAACCAGCAGTTAATTTCAAATGGCTCTACGTTCTGGAATTATAATAAAAGATCTAACAAAGTAGTCATTAATGATCTTAAAAATGAGAAGTCGGCCTTTTCCTTTAAAAAAATTGTTCAGGATTATCCTGCAAAAAGCAAAGTCGAGTCACTTGGCCAGGAAACAGTGAACGGAACTAAATGCAATTTGATCCGTCTTTCTCCAATGAAAAACGCCTACGAGAACTTTAAATCTATTAGAATCTGGTCCGATAACGATAACTTGATCAGGAAGGTAGAACTTATTGATAATTCCGGGCTTACTAATGTCTTTAATTTGTCAAATATTAAGATAAATACAAATATTCCAGGCTATATGTTTAGTTTTGAACCTCCAAAAGGAAGTGAAATAGTTGACCTTAGATAAAAACAAAAGCTTATCGAAAATAAAACAATCCTTAGGAATTGTATTTTCTTTTTTTTTAGCCGCGATCTTCCTTTATATCGCTTTCCGGGGCGTTAGGGCAAGAGACGTAATAGCCGATATTTCTAAAGCTTCTTGGTTATGGGTAGCTCTTCTTGCTTTAAGTTTGACTTTCTCACATTTCCTTCGGGCTCTAAGATGGAAGGTAATCCTTAAATCGGTAAAGCCGGATACATCTATTATTAACTTGTTCGGTTCATTGATGATTGGCTATGGTGTCAATAATATTATCCCCCGCTTGGGTGAACTTTCAAGACCAATATTACTTGGAAAATGGGAAGGAATTTCAAGAACATCTCTTATAGGGACAGTGATAGTCGAAAGAGTTATTGATTCGGCTGCACTGGCTGTTGCTGTATTGATTAGTGTCTTTATTTATAACGGGAACCTTTATAACAGTTTCCCCTGGTTAAAACCTGCCATGTATCTTGTCGCTATCTTTATGGCTGCAATAATAATATTTCTCTCGCTTCTAATAAAGTATAGAGAAAAATTTTATAATATTATCATTCGTTTTGTAGGTGTGTTTTCCGAGAAAATAGCTCTTAAGTTGTCTTATATTTTCAAGATGCTTATTGAGGGCTTTTCTACCTTAAAGGATTACAAAAGCTATATTTATACCTTCTTCTTTACTGCACTAATCACAATATCATATGCAGTAAATTCATACATTGGATTTTATACACTCCGAATGCAACTTATTATGCCTATTAGCTTTTCTTTGGCTTGGGTGTTGTATTGCATTAGCTCTTTTGGCGTCGTAATTCCTACTCCTGGGGGAACAGGCTCATATCAAGTAATTACAAAAACAGCAGTTGTTCTGCTCTTTGGCTTTAGCAGTCAGCTTAGTCTTGCTTACGCAACAATTACATGGTTTGTTTCTTATTTACTCTCTATTCTTTTAGCCTTAATCTTTTTCTTCTGGCTTAATCACAAATATGTAAAAAAGACAGGAAAAGCAGAAAAGTTGGTCGATATTTTGGAAACAAAAGTAGATAGCTTATGAAAAAATATTTTTCACTACTAGCTTTTATGACTCTCTTTCTCTTTCAACCGGCATATGCACAGTTTAGCATCACCGGAGGACTTGGCGTTGATCTTACTAATCACTCAAGCTTAAATGACTATATTTCCAGACGAAATGGTGAAAGAAGAGCAGATTTTAACCCTAATGCAGAATTCTTTGGCGAAGTTGGCTACTTAGTAAATGATGGATTGCAGATTGGGGCAGAATATGCTTATAGTGTGAATTCTTATAATAGTAACAATATAGGGTATTATGACCTTTCCTATAATGGACACTTACCTTCAATTCTGGCTTATTATCTGATTTCAGGCAAAGGCTATAGGTTTAAGTTTGGCGGTGGAACTGGCTATAGATATTTTTCAATTAGTGAAGTAGGTGGTATTTCTTCCCAGGCTTTGAAATATTCAGCCTCTGGCTTTGGTTTTCTTCTTAGAGCCGATGGCAATACTACGCTTGGCGGTAATTTATATGCCGATATTAGTTTACAGATGCGTATGGATTTTGTTGGAGAACCAAAGGCACAGGAAGGGATCTTCAGGAACAATTTTGCAGAGCAAAATGTAAACCTTAACTCATTTTCTGTCGGTTTACGACTCGGTCTATCTTATTATTTCTAATTACTATAGGGGATTTGGATGAATATACTGCAGGCCATTCTTTTCGGAATTGTTCAGGGATTATCTGAATTTTTGCCAATCAGTAGTACTGCTCACCTGATTTTTACAGGGAAAATTTTTGTAAATGATTTAATTGAAAACTACCCTGAAAGATGGACAGCTTTTATGGCTGTTATTCAACTTGGCACACTACTGGCCGTCTTAATTTATTTCCGCAAAGATCTTATTAATATTATTAGAGATTTTTTGAAAGATAATCTTTTTCAAAGAAAATCTTTTAATGGACAAAGCCTTAATTCAAAAATGGGATGGCTAATTATAATTGGCACATTACCTGTCGTAGTTATAGGACTTAGCCTTAAACACTATATTGAAGGGGCTTTTACTAAAAATTTGATAGTTATTTCTATCAGTTTAATTGTTCTTGGAATTTTACTGGCAATTGCTGAGAAAGTTAGTTCTTTTAAGAAGGATATTAACCATCTTAACTGGCTCGACTCACTCATTGTAGGTATTGCTCAGGCATTTGCACTTATTCCCGGCTCTTCTCGCTCTGGTACTACAATTACTGCTGGTCTGTTTTTGGGCTTTACTAGAGAAACTGCTGCTAGATTCTCTTTCCTGCTGAGTATTCCTGCTGTTCTTGCTAGTGGTTTACTTGAACTTAAAGAGTCTTTGCCTTACTTAGATAAATCTATGACTCTTAATCTTATTGTTGCTACTTTAGCTGCTTTTATCTCTGGATATTTAGCTATTGATTTTCTCTTGAAATTTCTAAAGCGTAATTCAACCTTTATCTTTGTTTATTATAGAATTATTTTAGGTGTCCTGATTTTAAGTCTAATAGGCTTTAATATCATTAATGCCTGATTTAGTCCATTTGCCCTTTGAAAAGTTAAACTATTCGTATTTATTGGGAGAAAACAATGCACAAATTACTTTTTTCAGCCCTTATTCTGACTCTTCTTTTGGGGTGCCAGAATAAAAAAGCTTCAGAAAATGATTCTGCCAATGCAAACAGTTCTATAGCTCAGGCAGATTCGAACAAGAAAACGCTGGAAGTTGATATGGCTGCTATTGATAAGCTGATCAGTAAAGCTCCAGATAGTATGACAGTCGCTACAATTAAAACAAAGTTTGGTAATATTGAGATCGAACTCTATACAAAGGATGCTCCAAAGACCTGTGAAAATTTCGTGGGGCTTTCTCTTGCTGGTTATTATAATAATGTCATTTTCCACAGAATTTCCAAAGGCTATGTCCTTCAGGGTGGTGATCCTTCAGGTAGTGGCGCTGGTGGGACTAGTATATATGGGGCTACTTTTGAAGATGAATTGGATCCAGGCTCTCAAAGCTATAAAGAAGGCTATCAAAGAGGCGTTGTTGCTATGGCAAACAGGGGACCCAATACAAATTCTTCCCAGTTCTTTATTATGCTGGCCGATGCTCCTGAGCTTCCTAAAAATTATACTATCTTTGGAAAGGTTATTAAGGGAATAAACGTAGTTGATAAAATTGCCTCTGGTAAGATCATCCCCAAGTTAGCTCCTACTGATGGCAAACCTGTCGACCCTGTGGCAATGGAGCAGGTTAAAATCGAGAAAAGAACCAAAAAACTAAATAGTATCTTTGACGCAAGATAAATGATGTTTGTTTTTGTTGACCCAGACTTACTCTTTTTAGAAGGTTTGTCTGGGATTTTTGTAACCTGGGATCATTAACCTTTTCTTCTAATTTGTATTATATGGCAAAAAGTAAAATATCTGTTCCATCAATTTTTTTAATATCAAAATTCTTAAAACAAGATTCTTTGCTCCCAATATATTTCTTTTTTGGTGAAGATTCCTATAGTATTGATAATGCTGTTAAAGCCGTTGAAACAGCCGTACAACCCTTCTTATCTTCAGACTTCGATAAGGAAATAATTAGCGGAAAAGATAGAACCATAGCAGAAATTATTGATCTGGCCTCTGCTTTCCCCTTTGGAACTGAGAGAAAGTTAATAATTTTGAAGGATTTTGATGAATTAAAGGGCGATAAAAAGATCTTCGCAAATTATGTCAAAAATCCGCCTTCTTTCACTACACTTGTAATTTCAAAACATGGGGCAATTTCGAATCTTGAGGCTGAACCTTACTCATCATTACGGAAGTATTCCTATATCTTTGAAGCAAATGAATTAAAAGGAGAAGAACTAATAGCTTGGATTATCAGATATTCAGCACGCAAGCAAAAAGCTATTTCTCATGAAAATGCCTCAATGCTTCTTAGTATTGTCGGGGAAAACAGGAGCCTTATTGAAATGCAACTCCAGAAAATTTTTGCTTATCTGGGGGAAGAGAAAGAAATTACTCATGAGATTATTCAAAAGCAGTCCTCTGCATTAAAGGAATATACGATTTTTGACCTTCAGAACGCTATTGGCCTTAGAAATAGAACAAAAGCTGTGGAAATAGCTAATAACCTTCTCGATAAAGGAAAAGAAGCTCTCTTTATTATTGTGATGCTGACTAGATATTTTACTGCTTTGGCGCAGATCCCAGAACTTGAGAAAAACGGACTTTCTGACCAGGAAGCAGCAAGAATTGTTGGAACACATTCTTTTTTCTACAAGGATTATAAGCGTGCTAGCCTATTTTATAGAAATCAGAAACTTATAAAAGTAGGAAAAGCTCTGTTTAATGCTGATCTAACAATAAAAACCTCATCAATTGATCCAAAAACTGTAATTACCATGCTTTTAGCAGAAATTCTTTAGTCATTAAGAAGGGAGAATATTTTATATATTTCTCTGTCTTGATGGCAAAATTTTACTTTGGAATATGAGGCCTATTTTTTTGATAACCGTGTTTTTTTGCATTAAGGCTTAGATTGTTTTATTGTCTGGTTATCACCGTACAATATTAGTTTGATTTTATAGACTCATTTCAGTAAAATTATCTATCCAAAATTGAAACATTTTTTAATTTATAGAGTATAAATATCATTGAGTAAAAACTTATCTGAACTTACAGACGAAGAATTGATAGCCGAATTTCAGGCAAATAATACTACAGAAGCTTATGAAATATTAGTAAAGAGGTATAAGGACCCTCTTACTAATTTTGTCTTTCGTTTTGTAGGTGATAAGGATGTTAGTACTGATGTTGTCCAGGACACAATGATACGGTTTTATTTGCATAAGGACTCTTATAAATCCTTTGCAAAGTTTTCTACCTGGATTTACACTATAGCTACAAATCTTGCAAAAAATGAATTAAAAAGAAGAAAAAGGAAAAGACTTTTTTCAATTCATGGTAATAATGAAGACGAACAGGCTTTTGACATTACAGATACGAACCATACACCTGATGTTTTAGCTGACAGTGAAATTAAAAATAAAATAATTCAAAATGCGCTTTCAAAAGTTAAAGAGGTCTATAGAGAAGTGGTAATTCTCAGAGACGTTCAAGATTTATCCTATGAGGAGATATCGGAAATTACAGGACTGTCGATCGGTACAGTTAAATCCAGGATAAATCGGGGAAGAGCACAGCTTCAGAAATTGTTAAAATCAATTTATAGAGAGTGATGCCTATGAAAAAAAGCAATTACAATATTGAAGACGAACAGTTTAAAGAAACCATTGAGCTACTGAAACAGCTTCCCCGGATAGGTGCACCTCCCGATTTTGAGATGAATCTAAAGAGAAAGTTAAACAGCATAAAATACCAGGAGAAAAAAGGCTTCTTTTATTATTTTAATCTTAAAAGACCTCTCGTTCCTGCCTCTGCTTTAGCTGTATGTGCTGTCATAGCTTTTTTTATGGTAAGTAAGCATTCAGAGCTCGAGAATCCATTTACTAAAATTCCTCCACAGCGTAACAATGCTGCTCAAACTACAAGCCAGCAAAGTAATGATGATAAAAAGAAGAATTTCCTGATTGATCCAAACAATATTTCTTCTAATGACGTGATAATTAAAAAAGAACCAGTGCAGAAAAGCACTTCTTCATCTTCTAGAAGCGGAAAATTTAATTCTCATGCTACAAGAAATAACGACGAAGTTGCTTCTAGTGACAGAAATGTTAATAGATTAAGGAATTTGGACTTCGGAGGCTTCGGAAGCAATTTGGATAAAAGTCTTAGGGCTAAACCAGATCCTAATGGCGGAGACCAATATGGAAATCCGGGTGAAAACGTTAATTTTGGCGGCTTTAATCTTGTCCCTGGACAGGATCGGGAACTTGATATGCTTAGATCCAGAATGGACTCTTTAAAGAAAATGTGGCTAAGAGGTAATAGATAGAAAATGTAACCTCAATTATATTAAAAAATGAAAAATTAATGTCACTAATAAAAAGATTGACAAAAACTGAGATTAAAACTAAAAGGCCGGATAATTATTTCAATAGTTATCCGGCCTTTTCTTTATTGCCACAACAAAAGCAAAAATTACGCAAATACCTGAAAAATTTACTTACAGCCGATTTAAATAGATTTTATTTTATTATCTTTGAGCATGATTTAGCTTGTTGTGTTGTAAGTAGTTTAGTCACGCTATTATTATGACCATGTAATATTTCTTTCACTTTTTTTTGTATTACTCATTCTCATATTACTAAATCCTGGTTAACAACTGATTATGTGCGGTAATTTAATAAGCGGAATTTACAATCTCTAAATAAATTAACTCTAAATAATTACGCGGGATAAAGATGAAGCGGAACTATTATATAATCGGCCTGATATTTCTTATCTTTTTCGTTATTTCATTCTTGACAAATATTCTTGGCCCTATTATACCTGAGATCATAACTAGTTTTAAGCTGAATTTAACATTGGCTGCATTATTCCCATTCTCCTTTTTTATTGCCTATGGAGTAATGTCAATTCCTTCAGGAATGCTAGTAGATAAGTACAAAGAAAAACCTGTCATGTTCGTTGCTTTTTTTGTCGCATTTTCTGGAGCCTTACTGTTTGCATTATTTCCTTCATTCCTGGTTGCAATGTTTTCAATTTTCTTGATCGGGGCCGGAATGGCTATGCTTCAAGTGGCCATTAACCCACTGTTAAGAGTAGCTGGAGGTGAGGAAAATTTTGCCTTTAATTCTGTTGCTGCACAGCTGGTTTTCGGAGCAGCTTCGTTTTTAAGCCCTTATGTCTATTCTTACTTAGTCACCAACATTGGAAAGGGAAATACAGATAAATTCTTAATATCAACTCTCAGTGCGGTTGTTCCTAAGGACCTATCCTGGGTCTCTCTTTATTGGATCTTTGCTTTTGTCGCTCTAATTATGGTCCTTTTAGTTTTGTTTTCAAAATTCCCTGTCGTTGAAAGAAAAGAAGATGAAATTGCTGGAGCCTGGGAGACTCATAAAAAGCTTTTTAGTCAAAAAACTGTGATCCTTTATTTCATCGGTGTCTTTGCATATGTCGGTACTGAACAGGGAATAGCTAACTGGATTTCTCAATTCCTCTTTATCTACCATGGCTTGGATCCTCTTACAACCGGCGCATCGACTGTTTCATGGTTCTGGGGAATGATGACTGCTGGTTGCTTGCTTGGTCTTATATTCCTGAAGTTTTTTGATAGCAGAAAGGTCCTCCTGGGTTTTGCTATCTCTGCCTTTGTTTGGCTTAGCATTGCTTTCTTCGGTACAAAAACCTTGGCTTTGATTGCCTTCCCTATGATGGGATTTTCTGCTTCTGTTATGTGGTCTATTATCTTCTCGCTGGCCTTGAACTCATTAGATAAAAATCATGGCTCTTTTTCAGGTATACTTTGTACTGCAATCATTGGTGGAGCAATAGTGCCATTGATAATTGGATGGTTAGGTGATTTGTTTGGTCTTAAATATGGAATGTTCTTCTTATATTTGACTTTAGGCTACATCTTCAGCATCGGAATTTGGTCTAAACCAATTATCAATAACCAAACAATTAGTCTTAAGAAAAAGGAAATTGAAACAGTTTAATATTCCTGAATAAAAGTGGAAATAAAATGAGTGTAATTGGAATCGATCTTGGCGGAACAAATGTTAGAGCTGGAATTTCATCTGGAAATATTCTAGATAAAGTCCTTTCAAGAAGAATTCATAATAATGGTTCAATTGACGAAGTTCTAGATGATATTTTCTGCCTGGTAGATGATCTTAAAAATAGTGATACTGAAGGTATTGGTATTGGCGTCCCGAGCGTTGTCGATGTTGAAAGTGGAGTAGTCTTTGATGTTCAAAACATTCCTTCATGGAAAACTGTACCACTAAGGTCTTTGATGGAAAAAAGATATAACATTCCGGTCTATATTAATAACGATGCGAATTGCTTTGCAACTGGCGAAAAGTATTTCGGAAAAGCTAAAGGCTTTAACAACTTTGTGGGACTAATAGTCGGAACAGGTTTGGGTGCAGGTGTAATATTAAACGGACGACTTTATTCCGGGACTAATTGTGGTGCAGGTGAATTTGGAATGATCCCATATAAAGATAGTATTTTCGAAAGTTATTGCTGTGGGCAGTTCTTTAAGAATAAATATGAAATTTCTGGTGAAGAAGTTTCAAAATTGGCCTCAGAAGGGGATGAGCGTGCTTTAGCAATTTTCAATGAGTTCGGTGAACATCTGGGCAATGCCATCAAAACTATACTATATGCAGTTGACCCAGAAGCCATTATTCTTGGAGGATCTGTTAGTAAGGCCTTTAAGTTTTACAAGGATTCGATGTGGAAGTCAATAGAGAGTTTCGCTTATTCGAATTCTTTGAAAAGACTCATTATTGACGTCTCTGAACTAGAGCAGGTTGCAATTTTAGGCGCGGCTGCTCTTTTTTATGATGCCACTAAAAATTAAGACTTTGTTTATGAAGCCTAGACTGAACTAAACTTTCTGGAAACTTATTTCCTAAAAAGAGAATCTGTAATTAAGATAGAAAAATTGAAACAATATGGATTTTGATTTCCTTGTTATAGGTGCTGGTGTTGTCGGCTTGGCAACAGCTGAATATTTTTCGAGAAATAATCTTCGCATCCTTGTAATTGAAAAGGAAAACAAGATTGGCACCGGTGTATCTAGTAGAAA
>JAUZPB010000109.1 GCA_030706145.1 Bacteroidota bacterium | reverse complement strand
CCGGTCGAGGTAGAAAGAGAAAAAGTTATACTGCATCTTATACCTGCCAAACTTTCTGGACTGGATGGTCCATTTATCTTTCATTCTTTTTAAGAACTTTTTGTAATTTTTAAGGCCATCTTTTAAGTAATGATCTTTTTGATCTGCAGATAGGTTTTCAATGGAAGAGAGTTTACTCTCATTCAAAGCTTTAATAACACTAGTCATGCTCTTAAAGTTTGGCACCCATACTGCTTTTGTTTCCTCAAGAAGCGAATCCACTACAAGGCTGTCGTTCATATCCAGGACATACTTTTTGTGTATTTCAAAGCTAAAGTTTGCAATGTCATCACGAAGAGAGGTCAGCATATCATCAAATATATTATATGCTCCCATATTGCTGGGAATAAAAGAATTCCTTCCTCCAAGGAAGTTAACATATTCCTGCTGATAGCTAAAATATGTCTGGTTTAAGTAGCTTACAAACTGGTAGACCTCTTTTTCGGCAGCCTCTCTGTTTTTCTGAATACTAATTGATGTCTGAGAAAAAATAATATTAGACGTAAAAAAAAGGAATGCCAGAAAAAGACTCTTCATCAAAAGACCCCTGCTATTTTTCAATTGACAGAATAAATATATATATAGTCTTTCCGAAATCTCAATGCTATTTTTTATGATATTTAAAGATTTTTTTTGTGGCAGTGCCTGCTAAAGAAAAAGGAAGCAGACACTGCTTAATTTTACAAGTTAGAATATTCCAATTGCTTTCAGCAGTACAAGCAGCACGGTCAATATCAAGGCTCCAAGCATATAGAGCATAGCCCAGGAAGTACCTTCTTTTTTTTCTGAAGCTGGCTGCTGATTTTTTGATTTTACCTGCTTTTGATCCTGTTCTTTTGATACGTTTTTGGTCTCTTTCATAATAAAAATTCTCCTCCTATGTAAGGGATATAGAGTTAAGGCCAGGCAATAAAGTTAAGTTATTACACACCAAAGCAGATGCTAAAAAAAAGCAAGCCTTATACAGTGCAAATAAATAGCACAGAAACGCTGCACACAATATGCATTATATGAGCGCCTGTATTGTTGTATACTACTATGCCTGACTTAAAAAAAATATTTAAGTAAGTTAATTTTTAAAGGGTTTTAGGCTTTTTTAGGAGGAGCTCGCCCGCTTATTGAGTCAAAGAGAATAGGATGATATGGATCTATTTTGTCAGCTGCTTTGAGCAGAATAAGATCATCTTTTTCAGTAAGCGAAAAAGAAGAAATGATATAGGCAGACTGATTTTGGTCTTTTGCGTCTTTGCTTAAGGAGAGATGTTTTCTGAGTACTACCTGAGGTCTGGCCTCTGAGGTCTCTGGCTGTTCTCTTACTGATGGGACTGAATCAAAAGAAAAGAAATATATACTATAAAAAGCACTATTCAGGCATACCTGTAGTGTAACAAGGTAGACCAAAACAATTGTGAAATTATATATGCTTTTACGGAATCTATTCATCTAAAAAAATTACCAGAATTCAACAAAACAAACTTAAGGAAATTACCCTCCAATTAAAAGGAATAAAGTAACTTTGGACTAATTTATCCCAAAGCTTCATTTTGCAGAAAAGTGAAAGAGAGGCGGCGCATAAAAGGCGGGCTCGAAATTAGCCCCCCTTTTTAGTATATTAATTGTTTTAATAACAAACAATGTGACACAAACAAGTATGACATCAGCAGAAATCAGACAGCAATTTTTGGACTTTTTTAAGAGTAAAGATCACAGAATAGTTCATAGTTCTCCCGTGGTACCCTTTGATGATCCAACACTCCTGTTTACAAATGCAGGAATGAACCAATTTAAGGACGTATTCTTAGGCACAGGTACAAGAGAATATAAGCGTGCTGCAGATACTCAGAAATGTATTCGTGTAAGCGGCAAGCACAACGATCTTGAAGAGGTAGGGCAGGATACCTACCACCATACTTTTTTTGAAATGCTGGGCAACTGGTCATTTGGGGATTATTATAAGCCGGAAGCAATTCAGTGGGCATGGCAGCTGCTTACAGAAGTATGGAAGCTTCCAAAGGAAAGGCTCTGGGCTACGGTCTACCGCTCAGATGATGAGGCACTGGAGATTTGGCGCACAAAAACAGATATAAATCCAAATCATATATTAAAGTTTGGTGAAAAAGATAACTTCTGGGAAATGGGAGACACCGGTCCGTGCGGCCCATGTTCAGAAATACATATTAACTTAAGTGATGACTATGAGAATCCAAAGTATGTAAATGCCGGAACACCAGAGTGCATAGAGATATGGAACCTTGTATTTATACAGTATAACCGCGACAGTGAGGGTGTACTCCATGATCTGCCTGCAAAGCACGTAGATACAGGTATGGGATTCGAGAGAATATGTGCAGTACTCCAAAAGAAGAGCTCAAACTATGATACAGACGTCTTTTCTCCATTGATTGAGACCATATCAAAGCTCTCTGGTTATTCCTATGACACAGACGAGCACAAAGTACCTATGAGGGTTATTGCTGACCATATAAGGACACTTTCATTTGCAATTGCAGACGGAGCCGTTCCTGGCAATGAGGGAAGAGGATATGTTCTTCGCAGAATACTAAGAAGGGCAGCACGTTATGGCAGAAAGCTTGGACTAAACAAACCTTTCTTGTATCAGCTCGTAGCCGTCCTGGTTGATTATATGTCTGATGTATTCCCTGAGCTTGAACAGAATCAGTCTCATATTGAAAAGATAATAAAAGCCGAGGAAGAGAGCTTTAATACAACTTTAGACAGGGGAATAGAACTTTTTGAAGGTATAGCATCAAAAGTCGAGGCTTCGGGGTCAAAAACCATAGCAGGAGAGGATGTATTTATGCTCTACGATACATTTGGTTTCCCGGTAGACCTTACAGCTGTCATGGCTCGCGAAAGGGGTCTTTCAATTGATGAAAAGCGCTTCAATGAGCTTATGGATGAGCAGAAGATGCGTGCAAGGGAATCAACAAAAGACAAGTTTGCCTCACAGAGCGCTTCTTTTAGTGACCTGGGAAGTTTCGGCTTAAGCGAAGAAGACAAGACAGAGTTTGTCGGCTATGATAAACTTTCCGTAAATGCACATGTAATTGGATATAAACGCGAGGAAGATAAGGATTACGTCATCTTAGACCGCACTCCATTTTATGTCGAGTCCGGTGGTCAAATAGATGACCTTGGAGAGATAAAAATTGGCAAAAAGCTCCTTAAGGTAGTCGACGTACTAAAAATTAGCGATAAGATCGCGCATGTAGTTGAAAATCCCGATAATGTAAAGATTGAAAAGGGAATGAAAGTTACAGCTATTGTCGATGAGAAGAGGCGGTGGGATATAATGAGAAATCACACGGCAACGCACCTGCTTCATGCAGCCCTAAGAAAAGTCCTTGGAACACACGTTCATCAGTCAGGTTCATATGTCGGTCCGGACAGGCTTCGTTTTGACTTTGCGCATTACTCAAAGTTAACGCAAGATGAGATTGACCAGATAGAATCAATTGTAAACGATCAGATAAGAAGTAACATAAAAGTAAATCACCACAGAGCAATTCCATTTGAAGAGGCAAAACAAATGGGAGCTTTGATGTTCTTTGGCGACAAGTATGGTGACCATGTAAATGTTATTGAGGCTGGTGATATAAGCAAAGAATTCTGTGGCGGTACACATGTAACGAACAGTGCGCAGATAGGGATCTTCAAGATACTAAGCGAATCTTCTATTGCAAGCGGCATACGCAGAATTGAAGCTGTTACAGGCAAGGGAGTTGAGGAATTCATACACTCGCAGGCTGAAGCAATAAAAACTGAAGAAGAAAAGGTAGCGCAGCTTCAGGAAGAAAAAAGGAAGCTAGAGAAAGAAATTGCAGAACTTAGCTTAAAGAGCAAGCTTGGAGGAATAGATAGCATACTTCAGAAACCTTCCTTAATTGACGGTGTTACTATATATAAAGGAAAAGTTCAGGCTGCAAACATGGATGAGTTAAAAGCCATGGGAGATGAGTTAAGGCTTAAGATGAAAGAAGCCGCAGGAGTTCTAATAAGTGAATTTGACTCAAAAGTTGGCATTGTCTGTGTTGTTTCTGACAGTCTTATGAAAAGTAAAAATCTTGCTGCCGGAAAGATAGTAGGTGATATTGCTAAGATCGTCGGCGGTGGCGGTGGCGGCCGCCCTCACCTTGCAACTGCTGGTGGAAAAGATATTACAAAAATAGGCGAGGCCTTAGATCAGGTCGAAAACGTCGTAAAGAAATATCTGTAAAAAAAATAGACCCTTTAATAAAAAAACAATCGTCTTTCGTTCGAGGAGTTTCTTCTCTAAAAACGAAAGGCGATTGAATGTTTATATATGATCCAAGTTATTTTGAATCTTAACTGCAAAAAGTGATTATTTGTGCTGCTGGACTTTGAACTGTTTGAAATCTGCCATTTTTACCCAGTCTTTAAATGAGGTCAGTTCAACATCATAATTCTGCCTGAGGGCATCAATATCTGCTTCATAGCCAACATTATTGAACCAATCTACCATCTTAGCATATTCATCGCCCATTATGTTTCTGTATTCATCCAGATCGAGTTTAACATATTTGACCTCATGTCCCAGATTTTCGCTAAATATTGCAGCTATCTCCGGGAACGTCTTTGAGTCACCGGCAATATCTATTTCTTTTTTGTTAAAGATGTCTGGATTAGTAAAAGCCTGGGCTACAAAAGCTCCTATATCATCTACAGCAACCATCTGAAGAGGAACATTATTATCCATGGCATTTACCAATTTTCCTTCTAATATCTGGTTATGCATTGAAAGGAAGTTATCCATAAAGAAGACAGGGCGGAAGATAGTATAGTTCAGACCACTTTGCTTAAGGTATTTTTCTATCTCAAATTTGCTGTCAAAGTGTGCAAGGCCTGTGTTTCTATGTGCACTTCCAACCGAATTATAGACAAAGTGTTTAACGCGTGCTCTTTTAGCCAGATCTATCATAACCCTGCCCTGTTCAATTTCACCCTGGTAGCCATGTTCCCAGAAATTCTGCACAGAAAAAACGCCATAGACATCCTCAAAGCATTGTTCGATTGTATCTGGGCGGAAAAGGTCACCTTTATAGACCTCAATTCCATTGTTCTTTTTAAGGTTTTGTGCAGCCTGAGAATCTGGGTTTCGTGTAATGGCAACGACCTTAAACCCATTTTTTAGCAAGTGTTTTGTAACTGCTCCCCCCTGATGACCTGTTGCTCCAGCTACGACTACTCTTTTCCTGTTATCAGCCATATATCGCCTCCTTTAATTATATATTCCTCAATACGTTTTTTTGATTTTTTTCTCAACCGATATCTTTACACGTGCCTGGTCATGGAATTTAAGGTAGCAGTAAATGCATAAAAAATCAATTTCAGGGGCCAAAACAAAGGTATTTATCGAGTGCAAAAATTGAGTACTTAAATAGAGATTCGATTGTTGATTCTGAAGCATCTAAGTGTTAAACTTACAATAATGAAAATGAATGTTTCCGGAGCAAAAGAAAGTGTGTGTTCGTGTCGTGAAAAAGAAAGCCGGGACAAAAAAAAACAATAACAACTAACTTAAGCAGGAACAATATGGATCACCATTTAACCACAACAGCCTTTTCAATTGATGGATATGCAATAAAGAAAAACCTCGGTATAGTAAGAGGTATAGTCGTAAGGTCCCGCTCAATCTTCGGAACACTTGGAGCAAGTCTGCAGACGCTCGTAGGAGGTAATATCACACTTTTTACTGAATTATGTGAAAAAACACGTAATGATTCATTTGAGATAATGCTTCAGCATGCCTCCGAGCTAGGAGCAAATGGCGTAATAGGAATCCGCTATGATGCAAATGAAGTCATGTCAGGTGTAACTGAAGTACTTGCCTATGGCACTGCAGTTGTATTAGAGAAGGAAAACGTTTAGCAGCAGCAGACGAGATAGAGCCTTTAGAGTTAAACCTTGAGTTCTGCTTGTTTTGGCAGTGTAAACTTAAAAGTGCTGCCTTGGCCTGGCTGACTTTCGGCCCATATTCTTCCGCCATGTTTTTCGACTATTTCCTTGCATATTAATAGTCCCAGGCCAGTTCCTTTTTCGCCTTCTGTTCCACTTCTTGATTGACGGACATCTATGCGAAAGAGGTTCTGCATATCCTCAGGGCTGATTCCCTTTCCATTATCTTCTACACAAATGCCGAGAGTTTTGTTGTTCCTTTCGCATTCAAAAGTAGAAATACAAATACTGCCGCCTATATCTGTAAACTTAACTGCATTTGATATAAGATTCTCAAGCAAGGAAGTTAGCATCTCAGAGTCGGCAAATACCTTTTTATCGTGTTCAACTTTATTTATCAGAGAAATATTTTTCTTTACAAGCCTGGCATTCATAAAGCTCATTACATAAGCAAGTTCAGAGTAGAGTTCTAGTTCCGAGGGCTGAAAGTTTGCTTTATCTGTTTCTATTCTCGACCACTGAAGAAGGTTTTCTATTAAGTTATACAAATGCAGAGTCGTTGTATTTAAGTAATTAGCATATTTTAGTCTTTCCTCATCTGTAAGGAAAAAATATTCTTCTACAAGTGACTTTGACAGTCCAAGCAGTCCCTGAAAAGGACTTTTAAGATCGTGAGACAAAATAGAGAGGAATTTATCCTTGCCTGCAATTACTTCCTGCAGTCTTTTATTTAGCTGAGTCATTTCAGATGCATTCTTTTCAAGTAGTTCCTTACTTTCCAGCAGCATTTTTTCTATTTTTTTTCGTTCAATTGTATAACGAATAGAACGGCTCAGAAGATAACTATTCATCTGCGATTTCGGCAGATAATCCTGTGCTCCCATCTCTGCAGCTTTAGTAGCTAATGTCTCATCTTCAAGGGCAGTCATAATTATTATGGGGAAGGAACTTGCAGAGTCCTGCACTTCTTTGAGTGAATCCAAATGACTGCCATCCGGCAAGTCAATGTCAAGAAGAACAACATCATAGTTATTCATCTTAAGCTTTTCCAGAGCATCGGGAAGGTGGAATGTGTGGTCAAAGCTGTAGCGGAAATCGTGAGCCTCGTTTATCAATTCATTGATCAGTCTGGCATCACTTATATTATCTTCAATTAACAATACCTTTATATAATCCTGATACATTTTTTTGCGCCCCGGAATATTGTGGTATGATAAAAGAACGATGGACTTTTATAACAAACTTCAAAACCAAATGAAAATAAGGCATTTGTTTAATAAATTCAACTTCTTTTAAGAAAATGGGAAATGAGAAAGGGACGGATATACCCCAAAGTTACATTTTATTATGAGGCGATAGGGGAAGAAAATGAGAAAGGAGAAATAAAAAGCACCAAGAACTCTGCTTTTTTAGTCGCCCCTTTCAATTATGAAAGGATTGCTGAAAGAGAAGTATGAAGGGTTATCGGCATTTGAAATTTTTATACGGTACTTGTCAGAGGGTGCAATAGAAAGAGGAATATACCAGCTTAGTAAACCTCCATTTGGCGTATCATAAATTATCGTCCTTAAGGATGAATCTTCAAGATAGAGCTCAATTGTCAGATTTTTTACATCTCCCGGGGCTTTATACCTTATTATCATATCCCTTCCTGAGAAGAATCTTTCACCTCCTTTGGGAAAGGTAACAAGCATACCAGCTGTATATGTGCTGTCTGTAAGCATATTATCATTTGTATCGGGACTTACCAGTGGATTAAATATTTCCCGGCATCCTCCCAGGACCATTATGGAAGCAAAGGTTAGCAATGTTATTATTCTTACTTTCAAATTTTACCTTTGATCTATATAAGTTAAATACAAGAAACTTACTAAAAAAAATTTGATCAATATTTTGATGAAAGTAAAGGTAATACTTGAGAACAAAAAGAGTTATTTCAAACTAACATGAAATATTCAAATAAACTTTGTAAGTTTATGCCGCATTTATGAACAGCATATATAAAAAGGATTTAATGCTCCCAAATAAGAAAGACAAAGCCTTCAGGCATTATAATATTCCTATATTTATTCCGGAACTTGCGTGTCCTTTCCAGTGTGTCTTTTGTAATCAAAGGAATATCTCAGGAATGCTCAGCGTTCCTGAACCAAATGCCATCAAAGAGATAATAGAAAGTCATTTAGAGACAATGCCCTTGGAAAGTGACATTGAGATAGCTTTTTTCGGAGGTAATTTTACGGGAATTCAAATTCAATTGCAACAAGAGTTTTTGAGTGTAACGGAGGAGTACATAACTTCCGGCAGGGTAAAGGCCATAAGATTATCCACACGTCCTGATTATATTACAAAGGAAAACCTTTTACTTTTAAAAAAATACAAAGTCAGAACAATTGAATTAGGTGCCCAATCACTAGACAATGATGTATTAAGATTGTCAGGCAGAGGGCACAAGGTAGAGGATATCATAAGATCTTCAAAGATGATACTAGATGAGGGTCTTTCACTTGGACTGCAGATGATGATAGGACTTCCTGGTGACAGCCTGGAGAAATCATTATTTACGGCCCAAAAGATAGTCGAACTTGGAGCAGACAATACAAGAATTTATCCCACACTTGTGATCAAAGATACAAAACTTGCACAACTATATGAAAGCGGCAAATACAGTCCCTTAAGCCTTAAGGAGGCCACAGATTGGTCAAAACAAATACTGAAAGTCTTTGAAGAAGGGAATGTAAAAGTAATCCGTATGGGGCTGCACCCTTCAGAAGGGCTAATAAGTGGCGAGGCTTTCCTTGCAGGTCCATTTCACATTTCTTTCCGCGAATTAGTATTAACGGAAACGTGGAATGAGATACTTAAGCCATTATTGAAAATGGAGAGTGAAGGAATAACAATTCATGTTCCAGTAGATGAATTTAACTATGCCGTGGGCTATAAGTCAAAGAACAGGAAACAGCTCCTTGAAAACTATAAAAACGTAAGGTTCGAAGCAGATCAGAAGCTAAAAGGAAGGACATTCCGTGCTTATTTTAGTTGATGCAAAGCTGCCCGAAGCGGCAAAGACAAGGCTTTCTTTATTTGGCGAGCTTATTGAATTAAAGACCACTGGAATAACATATGAGGCTATTTCCGGGCATCCCGATATATTTTTTTTCCAGAACACGCAAAACAATAGGGTTATAGCCGCAGCTAATCTGCCTAATGAATATTCTTCAATATTAAGGGCAAATGGGATCGGCTTTGAATCTGGAGAAACAATTGTTGGTAAAACCTATCCTGAAACAGCTCATTATAATGCTGTTATAAGTAAAAGTTACTTTATTCATAATAAAAAAATTACAGAGAGCAGAATCCTTAATAGTCTTTCGGAATCCACACAAATAATTAGTGTTAAACAGGGTTATACGCGCTGCAGCCTGCTTCCATTAAAAGATGATTGTTTTATTTGTTCAGATCATGGCATTTATAAGACATTAAAAGAAATAGCGGCAAAAGTACTTTACGTAGATCCAAAGGAAGTTATACTACCTGGATTTTCACATGGATTTTTCGGTGGCGCCTGCGGAATTCACGAAAACATGGTATTCATTTCAGGCAGTCTAAAGTGCATAAAAGATGGTGATAAGGTCCGCGATTTCCTAAAGTGGATGGACTATGAAATAATAGAGCTTTATGATGGGCCCTTGTTTGATGTAGGGAGCATCCTTTTTTTAAGGGAAAATAAGTAAAGCTACAATTAAAAAGTTGAAGTAAAAGGTATAAACAGACAAATAAGGAAAAAGGCAAAAGTATAAAATCAGAGACGCAAATTAAAAAATAGGGCACAAGATTACTTTTCCCTTTTCCTTTTTATCCTTCTACTTGGTTATTGCCTGCTTCTATTCCACATGTGAGTATCAATCTTCCAGCTGTTATCAGGCTGTTTTTTCCAGACAAAGAGGAATTTTCCCTTCTCAGAGACGGGTGCCTGTCCTGGTCTTTCCATTTTTAGGAAGTATCTGCCGATTTCATGTACTTCCTGCCCATCATCACTAGGTCTTACATCTGCTACTGTAAGAGTATCGAACTTTAGTCCCATTGAAGTTATTTTTGTCCAGAAATTACCAATTCCATTTGAACCCTGAATTATATCAAGATCCGGCGGTAATAAAGTAGCATCGTTGGAATAGTAAGTTAATGCTGTATTAATATCGCCATTGTTAATTGCCTGCATAAATCTATTACTGGATTCTTCAATAGAGGTGCGAATAGCAGCAGTTCCTGTCGATACGCCTGTTCCAGTTCTGCTACTTCCTGTAACATCACCTGAAGTTCCTGTGCCAGTATTGCCTGTACCTGTACTGCCACCAGTACCTGTATTACCTGTGCCAGTATTGCCGATTCCGGTACCAGTGCCACTACCGCCAACACGGCTTGTATCCATGGTTGTACCGCTCATTCCTGTATGGTCAGTACCAGTTCTACTATTTCCAGTAGAGCCTGTATTATCCATTCCCGTATTTCCAGTTGTACCTGAAGAGCCAGTGTTGCTGCTGCCTGTATTTCCAATTCCGGTATTGCCAGTTCTGTCTGAGCCTGTTCGACTAGATTTACTCGTATCGATCTGTGCCTGTGTAAAAGAAACTATAATAAATGATAAAGCAAGAGTATACATCAGACGGCTTATGATCTTTTTCATGAGATATCCTTTCGTTAGTTAATAATAACACACAATAAGTCATCGCCACTATATTCAAGCTATTAATATTTATTAATAATTCAATGGTTAAAAAAAAAGATACGGCAGCCTCCAAAACATTAAGAATTTGCACAGAATCGCATTTATTTCAGCCTTCTATGAATTATTGTTTCTTGATTCATAAAGAAGCTTATAGTCCCTTTTTTTAGCATTCTCCCACCACTGTTCGGGGATAACTTTCCAGTTACCGAAGGCTTTTGGAGTTACTATTTTTTTATTTTCGATCCATTTCATAAGGAAGTATCTCAGATCCTTTTCCGTAGAATTAACAATGCGAAGGGAGAGTTTATCCTTTGGAATTTTTGCTCCTTCTGTAAGATGTCCTCCGCCACCATTTCCTCTATATGAGTTAACAGCAACGTTATATGTTTTTTTAAGTTTAAATGGAGTTCCATCACTCATAGAACTAATTGTAATTCTGCTGCCATATGGTTTTGATACATCGACCGTATAGTTAATGCCGGCAGCACAGTCGAAGTTATAGTACTGTGCTTTCATTTCATAGGAATTGTCTCTAGGGGATTTAAGAGGATTTCCTGTACTATCAAGTTTAAAATTCATGAGGTGGTCATCAGGGCCTTTCATCTGATGGAACCAGAGGTTGTATGAATGTTCAAGATAATTTTTAATTTCCTCTCCACTCATTTTCATTGTATACAAAAGGTTTTCAAATTTATAAAGCTTAAACATATCTCTTACGTAGACAGTCCCTTTATCTATTTTTGTATCAAAAGATAAAGGAGCCGTAAAAGAAACATCAGCTTTTGTAAGTTCGAGCTGAATTCCCTGAATTATATCCATAAAGGCAGAATTGCCGAACATTGACTGGCGAGTCGATATAGTTTCGGAAAAATTTCCTATTGGTTTTGAAACATATTCTTTTACCTCCTGCATTGCAGGAGAAAATTTCTTCATAAAGAGGCTATCGGGCTTAAAGTCCTTTATCTCAACTGTCTGGCTACTCATTTTTTTGTTCCACGAATTATTTTTCTTGTTGAACTCAAGTTCAACATCAACAGCAGCAACAGTTCTAGCTTCATTTGCAGGTCCGCAAAGTATAACATCTTTTCCTTCGGAATTCTTAAGTCTCATGTTCCATATCTTATGGTCGTGGCCAGTAAAGATAACGTCAAAACCCGGGACCTGTTCAGCAATAAGCCTGGAGGCATTTTCATTTTTTGGCATATCTGCTTTTTGTCCATTATAGTCATATTCCACGCCCGAATGAAAAAGTCCGATGATAAGATCAGCCTTCTCATTTTCTTTTAAGAATTTTACCCACTTCTTTGCCGATAAGATCATATCCTGGAATTCCATACCTTGCCAGATTTTTTCTGGCAGCCAGTTTGGAATTGCAGGAGTAATAAGTCCTAAGACGGCGATCTTTACTCCTTTTTTGTTAATGATCTTATAGGGCTCAAAGTATGGTTTTTTGTTTTTTTTATTTACTGCATTAGCAGCAAGCCATGGGAAGCTGAACTCTTTTCTTATTCTGTCATAAACCTGATGGCCAGCTTCGATGTCATGATTACCCACTGTTGCTGCATCATAGTTCATAAAATTCATCACTTCAGAGAGGATATGGGGAACGTTTGTTTTTTCAAAATTATAGTAATAAACAACCGGCTCTCCCTGAAGTATATCTCCATTATCGAGCAAGATCACTTCCTGGTCTTTCTTATTTCTTTCCATTGTTACATAAGTTGAGACCTGTGAGAGTGAGGTGTATGCCTTTTTGTCATTTCTAAAATCATAGGGGAAAATAGCCCCATGCACATCGCTTGTTTCAATTACTTTCAACCTTAATTTCTGAGCAAATATTGATGACCCAGAAAAGTTAAATGAACTTAAAATAAGAACAAGGGTAAGAAGACTTATTTGTATGGACCTTTTTTTCATCTATAATTTCCTTCTATTTTTTACTCACTCGCATTATCTCAGGAGGAGGAAGATGTTTTGTTCATATAAACAGGGGCAAAAGTTAATAAATTTAATTCTAAAATTCCCATTAATTCTTTTGAGCATTGAAATTGGAATGAAATTGAGCTTCCTTAATGTATAAAGAGACCTTCAGCAAAGAAATAGAGCAGTAAATAATTATTGTATGAACAGGGAAACAATGCTCTCGAGGATAAGAACTCCAAAGGAGCAATGGGATTTTATAATTATCGGTGGCGGAGCTACTGGTATAGGCATAGCAATAGATGCAGTAACAAGAGGATATAGGACACTCCTTCTTGAGCAGAGTGATTTTGGGAAAGCCACCTCAAGCAGAAGCACAAAGCTAATACATGGGGGAGTACGTTATCTTCAGCAGGGAAACCTGCCACTTGTATATGAAGCCTTAAAGGAAAGGAAATTACTGCTTGAAAATGCACCTCACCTTGTACATACCATTGCATTTGCCGTTCCCGGCTATGACTGGTGGGAAAGTCCATATTATGGTACAGGACTTAAGCTCTATGATCTTATGGCCGGGCAGACAAAAACGGCCAGGTCAAAGTGGATATCTGGAAAAGAGCTTGCAGATCTGATACCTACAATAGAAAAAGAGGGCCTGAAAGGGGGAGTGCTCTACTATGACGGCCAGTTTGATGACAGCAGGCTGATAATTAATATGGTACAAACAGCCAGCGATTATGGTGCAACACTAATTAACTATATGTCTGTAAAAGCGCTTCTCAAAAATCGCAGCAATACTCTCTGCGGAGTCCTGGCCCATGATGAAGAAACAGCAGAGCAATATGAACTCTATTCAAAAGCCGTAATAAATGCAACAGGAATATTCTCTGATTTAATTAGACGAATGGACCATAAGGGGGCACCTCAGACTATAAGTCCAAGTCAGGGAATACACATTGTACTTGATAAAAGTTTTTTACCTGGAAAGGCTGCACTTTTAATACCAAATACAGATGATAAAAGGATGATCTTTGCTATTCCATGGAAAGAGCACACTCTAATTGGAACTACAGATACTCCAATAGAAGAAATTTCTCTTGAGCCAAAGCCAAGGACAGAGGAAATAGATTTTCTTTTAGAACATATTAGCAGGTATCTTAAGAAAAAGCCCAAAGTAAAGGATATTTTGAGTGTCTTTGCAGGTATCCGCCCACTTATTGGATCTATAGACAAAGCTAGTACCGCGAGAGTCTCCAGAGATTACAAGATAGATATCTCTGAATCTTTACTTATAAGCGTAGCAGGAGGAAAGTGGACAACATACAGAAAGATGGCCGAAGAGACTCTGGAAAGGGCCATTGCAGCTTTGGGATTAAAACACCTTAAATCAGTCAGCCGGAATCTGCATATTCATGGTTACTCTACAAAAGCATCTCTTTATGGAACTCTTAAGGATTATGGTTCTGATGCTTTGCTGCTTGAAAACCTAATAAAAGAAAATGCGGAGCTTTCAAAACCCATTTATCAATCCTCGGAGATCTTAAAAGGGGAGGTTGTATGGGCCGTAAGAAATGAAATGGCCAGAAAAGTCGAAGATTTTATCTCAAGGCGCAGGCGAACACTTTTCCTTGATGCCAGGCTTAGCAGGCTTATGGCACCAGAGGTAGCCCGCATTATGGCTTCTGAACTTAAGGTAAATGATTCCTGGATAAATCAGCAGATCGCCTCATTCAATAAGCTTTCTGAGAATTATTTGCCTTAAGGAGTAAAATTTTTATAAAAAAAAGACTATTTTATCTCTATATTATTAGTGTTGAAATCAACCTTTTGAACCTTTAGATTGTTTTATATAGACACTCTATTGTTGCAACTTAAGTCACACACTCGGTTTTCTATAAAAACCTAATATATAATACTAAAAGAGGAAAAATTATCATGAAAATCCGGAAATACCTAATTTTCTCTGTACTTCTACTTCTGTCCTTTATTTATGCCGCATGTACTACTGTACCTCTTACCGGGAGGAGGCAGCTGAGTCTTGTTCCAGCCTCGCAGATGCTTTCTATGAGTTTTCAGGAATATGGAGACTTTCTAAAGAGCCACAAAGTAATCACAGGTACGAGTCAGGCACAAATGGTAAAGCGTGTTGGCTCCAGAATCCAGAAAGCTGTCGAACAATATTTTGCACAGAACAACCTATCAAATGAACTGCAAGGGTATTCATGGGAATTTAACCTAGTAGATGATCCCCAGGTAAATGCATGGTGCATGCCCGGAGGAAAAGTAGTTGTTTACACAGGTATACTTCCCGTAACACAGGATGAAGCAAGTCTTGCCGTTGTCTTAGGGCACGAGATATCTCACGCTGTTGCAAAGCACGGAGATGAAAGAATGAGTCAGGGACTTCTTGAACAGCTTGGCGGAGTAGCTCTTGCAGAGGCATTAAAGAATAAGCCTCAGGCTACACAGCAGTTGTATATGACCGCCTTTGGCCTAGGCGCACAGGTTGGCGTTTTACTTCCATTTAGCCGAACACAGGAAAGTGAAGCTGACCATCTGGGATTAATCTT
>JAUZPB010000108.1 GCA_030706145.1 Bacteroidota bacterium | reverse complement strand
TGGAGCAGCTAAAATAGAATCGCGGCAGAGGAAATCGATCTTAAGCTGCATTGGATATCCCATCCAGCCAAAAATATCTATATTATCCCAGCCTTCTTTATTATCCCCTCTTGGAGGGTAATAGTTAATTCTAACCTTATGGAAATACTTTCCATAAAGCTCAGGATAAAGCTCAGGCTGCAAGATTCCATCAAGTACAGAGAGCTTACTTTCCTCTTTTGTCTTAAAGGAATCCGGGTCATCTAAGACTTCACCATCGCGGTTGCCGAGAATGTTTGTCGAAAACCAGCCTGAAAGCCCAAGTAAACGTGCTTTAAGCATTGGAGCAATTACAGTTTTCATTAAGGTCTGTCCGGTCTTAAAGTCCTTACCTGCAATTGGAAGTCTTTTTTCTTCTGCAAGGTCTATCAATGCTTTAATATCTGTTGTAAGATTAGGAGCGCCATTAATAAATGGAATGCCTTCCTGAAGTGCAGCATAAGCATAGAGCATGCTTGGTGAAATATCAGGATGATTCGATTTCATGGCCTCTTCAAATTTCTGAATATTTTCATGAACCCCATTCATTTTAAGGAAGATCTCTGTGCTACCACACCAAATAACTAGTAAACGGTCCAGGTTGTTCTTTGCTTTGAAGTTTCTTATATCCTGGCGCAGTTGTCCAGCAAGTTCAAACTTGTTATTCCCCTTCTTTATATATTCGCCATTAAGATTAACGACAAAGCGTTTTTCAAAGACTCCCGGCATCGGTTCAATTTCTTCTAATTCTTCCCTTATAGGTTCAAGGTCATCTTTAGAAAGCACTTTGGCTTCTAAGGCTGAATCATAACAGTTTTCATTCCTTATATCCCAGCCGCCGAAGACCAGATCATCCAGTTTTGCAAGTGGAACAAAATCTTTAATAAACGGGAAGTTATTTTCTGCTCTGTTACCGAGCCTAATTGTTCCCATCTGTGTTACTGACCCGTAAGGTTTACCAATACCTTTTCTTACAGAGAGTACACCGGCAACAAATGTAGTTGAAACAGCTCCGTTCAATCCGACAATTAGTACACCTAATTTACCTGAAGGTTTGCTGATTTCTGAATAGTCCATTTTTTTCTCCTAGAATAATTGTATGCCCTTATTTTGCTACTATAATTTTTTTTGTTATTACTATTTTTTATACTTCTACTTAATTAGAATTCTCAGAGGACTTAATATCTGAACAAACGATAAAACGTAATTCTTCCAGTTCACTTATTGTATGATCTGCAAATGATCTGTCAGAATCGTCCTGCCAGCCTTTTACTTTCAACCAGACAGTTTTACAGCCCAAACTATGAGCCGGAGTAATGTCGTTACCATAAGAATCCCCAATGACAAAGGCATCTTTAGCATGGATCTTTGCCTTGCTTAATGCTAGTTTGAATATAGCCGGATCAGGTTTTCTTATACCAACCAGAGTCGAATCAATAAAATGATCAAAATATTTCTCGATCCCGAACTCGCGGCAAATTATCTGCAGATTCCCATAATAGTTCGACACAAGTACAATCTTAAATTGCCCATGCAGATCGGAAAGGAGTTCCTTTATGCTTTTTATCTGCTTTTCGACATCACTGCGGCAGAGCTTTGCAAAATTTTGTGAGAACTGCGGAACATCATCAATCAATGAAAGCATATCCTGCTTTTTTAAGTATTCGACCTGAAAACTTATCTTCCGTGTGTAGGTCTCTACGAAACTACTTTTCCTGGAATCAATAAGACTCATCTGCTGCTCGGAATACTTAAATGCCTCGCGAAATACTGTCCTGTCTATTACAATTCCAATGCTGGAATACAAGGACCAGAATTTTTCAAACCAGTGGATTCCTCCTGTATCAATTGTGCCTCCAAAATCAAATACTAATGCTTTCATTTTCAAGTCCGTTTTTAAGAGATTTCAATGATGATGATAAAGTTTTCTTTGAATTTATCTGTGCGAGAAGCAAGCCTACAATTATCCAGAAGAATTCTCTTATTCTGTTTATCAGAGCTATAAATACACCTATACCAGCCGTAATATTTATTGTTTTCATGATCAGCAGTAAGCTGCTCTCCCTAATGCCAAGTTCAAGCGGAACAAAAAAGAATATGTTCATAAAAAGTGAAGAGATCGAGTTTATATAAACTGATTGCATTAAAGATGAATCATATCCAATGGATTTAAGAATAAAATAAAACTCGACCGATGAAACGATTCTTGCTAAAAACTCAATTGTAACTGCCAGCCAAAACGACCCCTTTCTCTCATTATATAACTCCTTCATGTTTTCATCAGACTCAGCAATGCTTTTTTCCCTTTTTCTAAAAAACCCGATCAATGGTTTTATTCTAAGCTTTTTTACTCCTGAATAAATAAATCCTAAAAGGCCATTCTTATGACGATCAATAAAAAGCAGGCTGAATGAAAAAATAATTGCAAACATGACACCAAGGGCAAGCTTCATCTTTACTGACAGAGTAAAGATCATAAGCATGATAAGTATTGTCAGAAGCCACAGTATAAAATGTGAGAATAGCTGGATCATTTTATACAGAACAACTTTTGATACTGCCGCAGGAGTGCCAATATAGTCTTTTAGCTTGTATACTCTGTATGGCTCACCTCCCACACTTGCAAATGGAGTTATATAGTTAATTGCAAAACCACTAATTGTAATAAGCAATGAATTCTTTATACCTACACGCTCTCTGTCCTTTCCTAAAACAACACAAAAAGAAAGAGTGTTGAGCAGATAAACAATGGCCCAGATGCCAATAATCGGAACTAGCCACCAGCCTGTCTTAAGCAGATTGTTCTTTATGCTCTCTAGACCAAAGTCATTGATCAGTCCAATGAAAAGGATAAGTCCGCACAAAAAGAAGATATACTTCGAATATTTGGCTAAGAATTTCAGCATAAAACAACAGTCCGTTTTTCTTTAGCGGCTCTGTAACATGCATCAAGAACATATATTGTCTCAAGGGCTTCATCAATTGAGTTGTTGGCTTTATCCTGATCTTTAATTTTTCCAATAAACTCATCCAGAAGGTTTTCATACAGACTTATATAAGTCTTTTTATCAGAAGCATCCGGTACTTCAATTGTTTTCCTTATCTCCCCTTGAAAACTTGTAAGTGTATTGTTCATATATACCAGACTTCCATTTCTTGAAGAAGCCTTAGCAAGGTTCTCTCTTCTGTCTGCAGCCCATGTTAAATTTATCTGAACAATGCCCCTTTCATATTCCAGTATTATAAGCGAAGTATCTTCTACCTCAAGGTTATTGCTTCCAAGTTCTGTATTGCATGCAGTCACACTTAGCGGCTTACCCATCAGCCAGTTAGACAGATAGATATAGTGCACTCCTGTATCTGAGAGTATTCCTCCGCCGCTTATTTTCTTATTTGTTCTCCAGGATGGATTGTTCTTAAAAAATCCGTTATCGGCATTTGTCCTGTAAACGTTGAACTGAATGAATATTCCACTTTCGTTATTTCCATTTTCAACAAATTCTTTAAATTCTTTCCAGATTGGAGAATATTTGTACTGATGGCATATTGAGAATTTTATTTTGCTTTCTTTTATGCTCTGACTTATTTTCTGCGAATCAGAGAGGTTATGTGACAAAGGTTTTTCACATAGTATATGCTTTTTGTTAACAATTGCCTTCTCAATTACATGTTTATGAAACAGTGGTGGAGAACATATGTCCACAAAATCAATTATTTCTTTGTTAAACATTTCATCCGGATCCTTATAGAACCTTATTCCCGGGTATTCTTTGCTAATGGTTTCTTTCAGAGTTTCATCCGGATCACAAATGGATGTTATTTTTATTTTTTTAGAGATCCTTTCACTTAAGTAGGCAGGCATATGCCCGGTTCTTGCTATTTTTCCAAAACCAATAACTGCGCCCTTTAACATTCAACCTCCTTTTCGGTCATAGTAATTTTCTCAATGATCATATTGCATGTTAACTCCTGACATGTAACCACGTGCAAAAGCAAAGCATTCAGTATAGTTAGTTCAAATGCCAGATAAAGCCATGGAATATTAATAAGCAGAGCAAAGAACAGAAATATCATTCGTGTATTGGTAGTAAGGATATTGTAAAACTTAACCAGCTCCCTGGAATTAGCTTTATATAATTCCCTTAAGTTTTCCGGAAGAATTCCATTAAAAATACTGTCGGTTTTCTGTTTTAGCATAAAGAACTTTGGAGATAACATCTCCTGCTCACGCGTATAGTTCAGGTACAAAAGGTTCCAGAATTTCTCAAAAGGCTCTTTACTCCAGCTTAGCTTATTAAACTGCTCAGATAGTTTAGCAGAACTATCAAGTTCGCTTTTCTCAGGTGAGACCACGAAGTTCAGATAACCGTTACGGTAATGATCTGCAACGGCACTTTGAAGCGAGTGGCTGACGGCAGCCAGCAAAGCAATGACCCATACTATCTGGCTGCCTTCAGATGCCATTCGGAGAGACAAATGAATATATATACTAAGGAATATCAAATTGGTCACGAACCCGTCAAGAATTCTTCCTAGCCTTGACTTTTTGTTAGTCATCCTGGCCAGCTGCCCATCGGCGCTATCCATAGCCTCGGAAATAATAAGCAGAATAATTCCGGCTATCGTGACCTTTATGTCGCTATAATAAAATAAGTGACCGGCCAGAATACCAATAAACATCCCAATTAATGAAACGGCATTTGGAGTAATCCTAAGGACTTTACAGATCCTTGCAATAAGGTATCCAAAAGGCCTGTAGAATTTAATATCCAGCCACTCTTCTGTTTCTTTAGCCTTATAGGTTAATTCTATCAGCGACATTGTTGAAAACTTCCTCCATTATATCGAGTCCTTCCTCAGCTACTTCTTCTGTTATTACAAGAGGAGGATTAATTCTTATATCAGGATTGTATCCCATTGTTATCAGACCTCTTTTAAGGCACTCACCAAAGATCCACTTTGATGTTTCCTTATCGAGTTTTTCTTTTGTCTGTCTGTCTTTTACGAGTTCGACACCTATCATAAGGCCTCTTCCGCGTACATCACCAATGAATGGGAACTTATCCTGCATTTTCTTAAGTCTTTCCATCATGAAAGCGCCAACCTTTGCTGAATTTTCAACAAGGTGGTCCTCCAGGATTGTTTTTATTGCTGCATATGCGCCTGTTGAAGCCAGCGGATTTCCGCCATAGCTCGATGAACTACCTGATGGATTAGCAAATGGTTTTGCATTTATTATCTCATCTCTTGACATAAGACCTGTCATTGGGAATCCACCGCCGAAACCTTTTCCTATGGTAATTATATCAGGGATCAAACCTTCATGCTGAACACCGAACATTTTGCCTGTACGGCCAAATCCTGTTATCATTTCATCACAGATCAGAAGAGCACCTATTTCATGAGCAAATTCTTTTAATTTTGCAAGGAAGCCCTCAGGTGGGACAATATTGCCGGCTGTGCCCTGAATAGGTTCAACAATAATTGCAGCAATGTTATTAGTTGTTTCATACCTAACTTTCTTCTTCATGAAGTCGACGCATGCCCATTTGCATCCTGGCAGAGAATCATTAAACGGGCAATGCCTGCAGTCAGCATATGGTGTAAGATATCTTCCAACTGGAAGCGGACCCATATCATTCTTAAATGTATCGCCTAAAAGTCCAAGTACACCTGCAGTCTTGCCATGAAATCCATTCCAGAATCCAAGGAACTCAGTCTTCTTTGTATAAGACTTTGCAAGCCTAAGAGCTGCTTCGACTGCTTCAGCACCACTGCTATAGTATTGTGTTCTGTAAAGGTCGCCAACTGCAATTGAAGCCAGAAGTTCAGATAGTTTAGCTCTGTTCTCAGAGGCAAAGCTGCCTACATGGATCTTAGCTACCTGCTCCTGCATCATCTTTACATATTTTGGATGAGCATATCCAAGGCTGGCAACACCTACACCTGCAAAGAAGTCGATATAGCGGTTACCATCTATATCTTCAATAATTGCACCCTCACCTTTGTTTACAACAATCTTTGATAAGGTTGCTATTGTTTGTGTACCTGGGGCAATATACTTTTGCTCTTTGTTAAAAATTTCAAGAGACTTTTTTCCCGGTACTTCAGTTACAATTGATGAAAATTTTCGGTTTGTTTTAATATTGGTATACATTTTCAAGCGCCTTTTTATGAATAAGTTGTGCAATATTTTCTGCTGCTTCTTCTCTTACAGGAGCAAAGCTTGGCCAGTCGTTAACGTCAATTACTGTGATTGTACCATCGGGAGAGATGATTACGTCTCCTCCAAAGACATCAACGCCAAGGATCTCAGCTGAAAGAAAAGCCAGATTTTTTAATTCATTTAGATCAAATTTTATATTATGATTCCCATTTAGGTAATACCAGTGGAAGAATCCTGTATCCTGGACCCCATAATACTTGATCGTATCACCAGGTAAGTTTTCCTGAATAACAGCTTCATTTATTCCCCTCCTTTCAAATTCAGAAAGTGTAGTTTCTAATTCTGCCCTCGAATAGATAAGAGTAACATCTTCTTTATGCTCTGCATGCACATCACCCCTTTTAAGCCATAACTCCTTTGCATTAAAGAGTTTGAAGTAATCTTCCTTCATATTCTCTTTACTTAATACAATGCTTCTTGGAAAAGGAATGTCTGCATTATTAAGAAGATTTGTCATTTTGATCCTGTAAGTATTCAAAGCTCCATCAGGCCTGTTAATAACAACCGCTCCATTGTCCTCAAACTCCTTTAGCCTTAAAATTCCTTTTTCTCCCTGAGCCATAGTAAAGATCAGTTCTTCCTGAATATCGTTAGTCTCAATGAATCCTTCGTCATAAATTGTAACATCATATCCCATCTCTCTTAAAGCTTCTGCTGTTTTAATTATTATTAGCGCATCATTTGTAATGTGATTAGGTGAATAGACCTCTTTCCTGCTTATTCCGGCAATTCTCACTTTCACTATTCCTTAAATTGTTAATAGATTAGAATACAGAAACCTTTACATACCTTTCAGGATGTTCCTTAATATCTGTAGTAAGATTGTTCAGGTTTTCAATTGCAATATTTAATTTCTTATAAAGGTTTTTATCTGAAACCAGTCCGTTAAAGACAGAACTATCCTGGTTAACTTTTGCTAGAAGTGAATTTATTTTTATGGAAGCACTATTGATCCTATGGTAAAGAGAATCATTAACAACCAGCTGTCCAAGTGTTCCTTTCCCATGATTTATATTTTCTGTTAGCAGGGCAATATTATTTGAAGCATTGGTCAGATTTGTATAGAGCTTATCATCATTCATCAGCTGACCGAGTGATCCTTTGCGGCTCTTTATATCAGCTATTAAACCATTAATATTATTCAGCGCAGAAGATATTTCACCAGCTGCCTTATTGCTTCTGATAAGCTGACCAATACTCCCCTTTCCAGAGGCAATGGAATCTGTAATAGATGAAATATTATTTAATATGTTGTTCAGTTTATCAATTCCAGGAGTTAGTTTTCCTGCAATCCTTTCAAGGTTTACGCCTTCGGCTATAGGAATTGTTGCATTATCAGCAAGCGGCTGCTCACTAGGGTCTCCCAGAGTAATATTAATTAGCTTATCGCCAAGTATACCTATACTACTAATAGATGCTCTTGAACTTGTTGTAATCCTTGTCTGGTATTCTTTCAGAATTCTTATCTTAATTTTAATGGCATCTTTTGTATTTGAAGGCACAAAATCTACACTTGCAACATCGCCAACTTTATATCCGCCCAAAGTAACTGTGGCACCTTTTGTAAGTCCTGAAGTATTATCAGTATATAAATACAAAGAATAAGTTCTCGAGAAGACAAAATCATCAGTGCCGAGCATTATTGTAAATCCAAGCAGAATAACGAGTCCAATAAAGATCGTTAGTCCAACTTTTAATTTTATGTTTTTATTCTGTAGTTCTGGCATATATTTCCATAAATTAAGTTGTCTGAATTAAAGTAATATCCTGGAAGATCTCGTAGAAGAAATCTTTTACAAACTTGTTCTTCGACTGCAGCATTTCCTTAACGCTGCCTGAGGCAACTATCTGACCATCATTTATGACCGTAAGAACATCGCCTATAGAAATTGCATCGTTCAAAATATGCGTTACTATTACCGAAGTAGTACCTGCAGCCTTTAATCTGTTTATTAAGTCCAGGACAGCCTTTGAATTTATGGGATCGAGTCCCGTAGTTGGTTCATCGAACAATATGATCTCAGGATCAGTAGCAAGGGCTCTTGCAATGGCTAATCTTTTTTTCATTCCACCACTTAACTGATCGGGAAACAGATCCTGAGTCCCCTCCAGATTAACAAATGAAAGTACTTCATCAACTCTGTCTTTTATCTGCTTACTTGTAAGTTTTGAATTGTAAGCCAGGAAATAAGCTACGTTATCTTCAACATTAAGGGAATCAAACAGTGCATTAGCCTGAAAGACCATTGCGATCTTTCTTCTTATTCTAAGCAGTTCATCATTTTTCAGAGAAAAGATATTTGCTCCATTGATGAGTACTTCTCCGCTATTGATCTCAATAAGACCAAGTATTGCCTTTAGTATTGTACTCTTTCCTGCGCCGCTAGGTCCAAGAATAACAGTTGAAGTTCCTTTATTTATTGAGAGAGAAACATTCTTTAATATTTCCCTGTTGTCAATTGTTAATGTTACATTCTTTAATTCGATCATAAATTTCTCACATTATCTCCCAAATGACCTTTGTAAAGACGAAATCAAGTATAAGCACAGTAACAGCTGAAATGACAACAGAGCTAATAGCATTTTTCCCAAGATTTGTAGTCGACCCCTTTGTATTAAGGCCGAAATAACAGCTAAGAGCACCAATAAAGAAAGAAAAGAAAATAGGTTTAAGAGTGCCTACAAAAAGATCCTTGAACTTGAGAACCTTAATTGCTGTAGTCCAGAAATAAACCAGATCTACATGAAAGGTTGATGTTGTAACAAACATTCCTCCAATAATTCCAGTGGCATCAGCAATAAGCGTAAGAGGCATGAACATAAGTACAGCAGCAACGACCCTGGGGACAACAAGCTTTTCAACAGGATTAATGCCATAGGCCTTTAGTGCGTCAATCTGCTCACTAAGCTGCATAGCTCCTATCTCGGATGTATTCTTAGCTCCTGTTCTTGAAGCTAGCAGAAGTCCGCATACGGCAGGTCCAAGCTCTCTAATAATGCCGAGTGAAACAGTGCGGCTAATTAACATAGTAGCTCCGAACTGCTCAACACTGTGCCCGCTTTCTATTGCCAGAATAACACCCGAAAACAGTCCGCCAAGCATTGCCAAAAGCAGTGCCTGCGTACCAATTACGTACATCTCCTTTAGTGTTTCTTTATGGTTTTTTCTGACTGTTGGTAAATTCTTTATTATCTCTACCAGCAGGGATGAAAAGTCATGCACGTGCAAAAGAAAATTTTTAAATGAATTAAATCTTTGAGGTTTCATCTTCACCGTCTTCTCATTGATTTAATATCACGAAGAAATTCTTCTGCCTTTTTTATATCAGATATGTGATCAACATCGATCATCTTTGAGAAGGAATATCCTTTAAGTACATATCCCCTTGAGATAAGAAAGCGGAGAAAATTTCTCAGCCTTTCAATTCCAAGTTTTAATGCATTCTGCATCTCGTTAAAAATCTCTGGGACAAAATAATATAGCCCCCCTGTTGCCCAGTTATAACCTTCTTTTGCATCGCTGAACTTAATTATTCTTTCTTTGTCATCTAAAGCGACACACAGAGGTTTTTCATCATCTATATAGCGGGTAATGGCAAGTACTCCATCTGAATCTTCCTGTAATTTACAGTAGCTGATAAAATCCGAGAACTCAGATTCATCGAATACAGAATCAACAGTGGCAAGACAAAATGGTTCTTTCATTAACATTGGGGCAAGCGCAAACAGGCTGTGCATTGAGCTGACGGTGGATTTGACAACAAACTTAAATGGTATGCCGAAGTCGGCTACTGAAAGGTAATTTTTTAGTTCTTTTTCCTGTTCATTAATTATGCAGCAGACCTTATCGATCCCATTTTGCCGTGCAATACGAATAATCCTCTCGATGAGAAATTCATCGTTTAATGTTATAAGATGTTTTGGAATCTTCAATCCTTCTGCTTTAAGCCTGGAGCTTTCGCCGGCACCAATAATTGCTAGATTCATTTTCTTCTAACCTCTGTTTTGGGATATATATTGCTAGTCCCGTGCCAAATAAATGATAAAGAAAAAAATCCAATATTTCAGCATATATGAAGGATTTTAGAAAATTAATTGCTTAAATAAAAGCAATACCTTATTTTTACTTCTTAAATAAAAGCATTCGTCCATTTTTAAGAAGAATTAAGGGTATGTTGAAACACGATCTGTCCCTTATCATATCCATCAATGAAGCAATAGCAACCATAAAAGAACCATACCTGCTCTTTCGAACAATATTCGAAAAGATGCAGCTTCTTCTTCATTTTGAAATTGCTGCAATGGTATTGCTTGATAAAACAAAAACAAACCTCGAATTTTTTGCCGCTGGCAACTATGGAGAAGATGATCCATCTACACCGGTATTTTCTTATTATAAGCTGCCGCTCTCTGCCTCTCCTTTTGAATCTTTTGTAGAAAGTCCAAAAGTAAACCTCATCGACTTTTCTATAATTGAGCCTTACAGGAAAAAAATGCCAACGCATCCTGTGCTTGACAAATACCTTGAAAGAACAGACATAAAAAGTGTTATTCAAATCCCCATGCAGTCGGGTGGGAACCTGATTGGCTTTTTACTTCTGCCAATTAATGAACACGAACTAACTGACGAGGATAAGAGCTTCATTTTAACTGTTGCAAACGTAATTGCTTCTGCTGTCAGCAACGTCAGGGCCTTTGAGGAGATGAAGCAGCACGATGAAGAAATGGAAATGCAGCTGCGACTAATGAATACGCTCGTTACAGTAAAAGAAAGAGATATCTTAATTGAAAGATGCGCTCAGGAAATAAATGAGCTTATACCCTGTGATTATATAACACTGAGTGCCGGACATCCTGATTTAAATCAGTTCATTACATTTAATTTGATAAAAGGTCAGGATGGTAAACTTAAGATATTCCCTGTTGCACGTAATGCCGTTCTGGCTGTGCTTACTCTAAGATCAGGCGTACCACAAATGAAAGAAAGCAACTCCATGGAGATATCAGGTGAACTCTTTGATAAGCTTTGCTCTCAGAGCGCGCATTTTATGCAGGTAAAAGAAAAGCATTCAATCTCAACTATACTACTTATTCGTTATGCTTCTAAAAAGCTTGGAGAGTTAAACCTTATACTTGGAAGAAGCAGCAACTCTAGCTTTATGAAAAGCAGACTTGAGGGCAAAAGCATTCCTGTTCAGAATAAGAATACTGCCTTTATGGAAAATGAAGTAGACGCTGCTATGTATATTCTTCCGCAGCTTGGACTTATACTTGCAAATTACTTTGCATACGAACAGATAAACTTGTTAAAGGATAAACTGGAACAGGAAAAAAATTATCTGCTCGATGAAATCAATCTTACAAACAACTTTCAGGAAATAATAGGCAACAGCCCTGCAATACAGGTCGTCTTAAATAAAGTTAAGCAGGTAGCCCCTATAGACGCTACAGTTCTTATTCAGGGAGAGACGGGAACCGGAAAAGAGCTTGTTGCAAGGGCTATTCATAATTTGTCCGAAAGAAAAGACAATGCATTTGTTAAGATCAACTGTGCTTCACTTCCAGTTCAGCTAATTGAATCTGAACTCTTTGGGCATGAAAAAGGAAGTTTTACCGGTGCAATTGAAAAAAGGATTGGAAAGTTTGAACTTGCCGATAGAGGCACAATATTTCTTGACGAGATAGGCGAACTGCCGCTTGAGATTCAGTCAAAGCTTCTGCGCATATTGCAGGAAAAGGAGTTTGAAAGAATAGGCGGGAAAAGCACAATAAAGGTAGATGTAAGGATTATTGCAGCAACGAATCGTGAATTAAATAAAGAAGTGGAAAAAGGAAGGTTCCGTGCCGATCTTTTCTTCAGGTTAAATGTATTCCCTATTACAGTTCCCCCGCTTAGAGACAGAAGCGAAGATATTCCACTTTTGCTTAAATTCTTTATCGAGAAATATTCAAAAAAAACTGGGAAAGAAAAAAAATCTGTCAAAAAAAGTGATCTTGATATGCTCCTTGATTATGATTGGCCTGGAAACATTCGTGAACTTGAGCACCTTATTGAAAGGTCCATAATAATCTCTGACGGAACAACACTAAACCTTAATGATGTGATCTATAGTAATTTGAAACCAGAAGAAGATATTGAATCGTTTAAGACACTCGAGGAAATTGAAAAAGAGCATATCTTAAGGGCTCTTTCTATTACAAACGGAAAAGTAACTGGTGAAAGCAGCGCATCAACTCTACTGGGTATTAATGGAAAAACTCTTGGCTCCAAGATGAGAAAATTTGGAATTAAAAGAGATATTGTAATAAGGGTGCAGCAATAAAAAAAAGCTGCACTTTTTGTTTACCCGCCTAACTTGCTTAGAGTCTGAGGTCATTTCAATAAAGAAAACCTTCCATTTCCGATATTGTACAGCCCGCCAACTATTTTTAGTTTTCCTGCATGTTCAAGTTCTTTAAGTTCGCCGCTTGCTCTAATGCATTCTTTCAGCTGATCTACAACATTGTTTTTTACAGCTTGTTCTAACTGCTTTTGTTCACCATTTGCCTGCGTTCTGGCTTTATTTACAGCAGGACGTATTCTAGAAGCAATCGATTCTACTCCTTTGCTGAAGCGCCCGCCATCAAAAGCAGCTTTTACTGCACCGCAGCTTGTATGACCCATAATAAGTAAAAGAGGGACTTTAAGGTGCCCGGCAGCATACTCAATGCTGCCAAGAGTAACATCGTCAATTACATTGCCTGCTACTCTTATTACAAAGAGCTCGCCAAGTTCTTCATCGAAAATTATTTCTGGTGGGACCCTTGAGTCTGCGCAGCTAAGAATGATAGCATATGGATTTTGTCCTGCAATCTGACGGCATCTGTCTTGCTTGAAATCTTTTTCTTTCAGTTTTCCTGATAAGTATCTTTTATTTCCTTCGAGCAATCTGTGAAGTGATTCATCACCACTGATCTGACCGAAGGAAATATTTCCTGATAAAAACACACTTAGCAGTATAAATATAGCATATCGAATCGTTTTCCCTTTCATCTTTTCACCTGGTTAAAAATATCAGGTGGAAATTTCAGGAAAGTACAATTGAATTGATATAACCCGCTGTAGTGATTTTATATAGCTAGAAAGGGGTATTTCTTTGTAGAAGAAAGTGTCCCGGCCATAATTGTCCGGGACATTATTAAAAGGAGGATATAATTTTAGAACGGAAGATCGCTGTTGCTTAAAGTATCATTATTACGGGCATACTGTAGTTCATCCCATACCTTAAGGAATTTCTCTAATTCCAGAGCAGAGAGCTGGAATTTTTGATTATCCAGGTATACAGAATTGTTCTTATATACTTTCCCATTCCAGAATGAGCCATTCTTTATTCTCTCGATTGCCTCATGGTTTATGTTCTCATCATCTATTACGCCTCCGCTAGGGCTGCTTTCTTCTTCTGAAGAGCGGAAATCGTAAGATGAGCTTTCTTCAGGAGATGCTGAAGAGCCCATATCATTTTTACTTTTTTCAATTATCTGAATATTTTCATCTTCATCTACACTGGCCTCTACATTATCAGATACAGATATGATCTCCTCTGGAGTATAGAGCCCGCCAATGATATCTGAAAAGACTACTCTTGCACATCCGGAGACAGCTCTCCACTTCAGCATAGTCTTTGTATACTGACGCCATATTTGCTTATCTAGTAGTCCGGCTTTTTTGGCATCATCCAAGCTAAACTGAAAAGTATATTCAAACTCGTAATCTCTGCGGCTCATTGTAACTGAACAATATGTTTCCTGCTCGTCTATGACGATCTTCTTGGCTTTGTTGCTTCTGTTAATAAGAGCCAAAAGAAGATTACCCTGCAAAGTTACCTTCCCATTTATAACAGCCATTCCGCTCAGACCTTCAAGTGCAGGCAGACCTAGTTCCTGGGATTTGAACATACAAACCAGAACTTTCTCGGGTGTATTCAGCTGAGATGGTATCAGTCCACTCTTAATAAAGATCTGAGCCAGCTCCTTTTTCTTTTCTAGATTCATCACCAGATCATTTACACTGATTACACCTGGAGCGTTTCTGTTGCTTAAGGTTGTATCCATTTTTTTACCTTTTTTTTTGAAGTTAATTACAATGTACCGGATCACTTTTTTGTCATCTGCGCAACCCCTGAAGATACTTACTTCCAGTACAATATTATTTAGTTTTTGCTCTGTTTTCAAAGATTTTAACATAGTTTTAGGGCTGTTGGTTGCAGTAAAATGGGGTAAAATTTTTTACAAAAAGGAGTGACTTTTTTGCACTAAAATGGACGAAGAATCCGGCAATTTTCTTTATTATGTAAACAGTAAAATCCTGGATAAGAAGTAATAAAAGACTACTCTATTACTTCAAGTCTCTCTGCAAACTCTTGAAGCTATTTTCCCATATGTCCGAAAAATTAAATATTAGATTGATCACTATCATGCTGAGGGCATATAAAACAATAGCAACCAAAAGTATGGCTCTTATAGTATACTTTTTAAACATATCGCTATCTCCCCCAATTTGATCTACATTTATTATAATTTTAATAATTCATAAAGCAAGTACTTTTTTTGTCAAGAAGAGATAATTTTATGACCTTCTTGAGAAGGATCACAAACTTAAAATTCAGGAAACTTCTAGCTACTTTCCACTAAAATCCCTTAAAATCAATCCTAAGTAGAAGCCGATATGTAACAACTGACCAATATTAGCCAACCATTTTATATCCGGAGACAAACAATAATTTGAAAACCGACTAAAAAGTCAGATTAGACTAATGGCACCCGAGTTGCCTTAATAGGCCCGACGATCAATTATTTTTAAGTTTAGGAGTTACGATGACTTTAAGAAAAAGACTGACTGCAACATCATCATCAGTGTTGGTATTTCTTTCTTTCCTTCTTTTTTCGAATAGCAGAATTTCAGCTAATATTTCATCCAATTTAGCAGATACAGCCAAGACAAATGGTACTGCAGCTGCTCAATTGGATGTATATTCCATGCCTGCTACTGTTCACAATGAACTTACTGGAAAGAACACACCAAATGGTATTAGCTCAATTAC
>JAUZPB010000107.1 GCA_030706145.1 Bacteroidota bacterium | reverse complement strand
TACTTCGCAAACCAAAACGCGGTTGTGTGATTCTGCTGTAGTATGAAGTCTGTCAATTGCTTCCATAGCAATATTAACTGCAGTATCAAAACCAAATGTAAAGTCAGTTGCATTAAGATCGTTATCAATTGTTTTAGGAACACCAACGACCTTAACACCAGCCTTAGCTAATTTAGTAGCAACGCCAAGTGTATCTTCGCCGCCAATAGCAATAAGAGCATCAATACCGCTATCTTTCATGTTTTTGATAACAGTAGCTTCACCATTAGGAACCTTGTAAACGTTTGTACGTGATGATCTTAATATTGTACCACCACGATGAAGAATACCAGAAACTGCTTCAACATCAAGGTCGATGTATTTATTTTCCAGTAACCCCTTCCATCCTTCAGTAAAACCAACTACAGAATGACCGTTCTGTATAGCTTTTCTAACAACTGCACGAATAACTGGATTCAATCCAGGGCAGTCACCACCACCGGTCAAAACACCAATTTTCATTTTTTATTCTCCTATATGATTTTTTGATTTTGTTGAAACAACTTTTGAATCAAAACATTCTAAATTAATTATACTTCCCACAAAAAATATCTAAATTCAAATTTAGTAAAATTTTCGCTAGTTTTCCTATATTTCTTTTAATATAATATAGTTTTACCTTAAATATTAAAGATAAGCAGCATTTTTGCAATCAATTTACGCAAATTGGATAGAAATTTGAGGGAATAAAGAAAAGTGCACTTCAAAAAAGGAATTTTCCCCGGTTTTATGCCCTTCTGATAATAAGATCAGGAAAACATAAGACCGGGATATCTCACAAAATTCTATAAGAACTCTCCCCTCTTTTTTGGCTAAGAAAAGTTCAGTGCAAAAAAAAGAGATTTATAAAACGCGGAGATTAGCAAATTTTACAAGGAGCTGCTTTGTTCCAAAATCATCAAAGTTTACAGTAACTCTTTGCATCTCTCCAATGCCATTTATCTGTAGGACCTTTCCGACACCAAATTTTTCATGCTGAACCTTACTGCCAAGTCTTAAAGATTTTTGCTCCTGGTTAAAATCATCATAACCTTCCTGGTAGAATTCCTCGTCAAAGAAATCGCGTTTTGTTCTGCGGCTTCCTGTTTTCCTGCTGCCTGGTCCATTTAATTCGCTATAAGTTGAAGAATCGAGTTCTTCAATGAACCTGGATTTGCTCTGATAAGCAACCTCGCCAAAGCGGTAGCGGCTCCTGGCATAAGTAAGGAATACTTTAGTCTGCGCGCGAGTTAGTGCCACATAAAAGAGTCTTCTTTCCTCTTCGAGTCTTGAATCGGAATTGAACTTAGGTGCAAGTGGAAAAATATCTTCTTCGAGGCCTGAAATAATAACTACAGGGAATTCTAATCCCTTAGCGCTATGTACAGTCATTAACGTTATTGTATTTTTCTCACTATCCATCTGATCGACACCTGAGATGAGAGAAACATCGGCCAGGTACTGTTCTATAGTAGCATTAGGACTGACCCTTGAAAAGTCATTAACTGCATTTAGCAATTCCTGAATGTTATCATATCTGGCAAGTGATTCCTGAGTATTTTCTTCTTTATAGATCCTCAGAATACCAAGTTCATCGATCAAAGCGGAGATAAGTTCACCAATAGAAAGCTGGTCTTTAAGGCCAATATATTTATCTAAAAGAAGTTTAAATGCCTTAACATTTTTCTGTATTCTTTCTTTTACTTCAATTACTTCGAATATTCTGCCCATTGTATCAAACAAAGAAAGGTTCAGCTTTCTGGCAAAAGCAATCATGCGTGTAATTGAAGTATTTCCAATTCCACGCTGAGGGAAGTTCATTATCCTCAAAAGACTTTCCTCATCATTTTGATTAGAAAGTACTCTTAAGTAAGCAATTAAGTCTTTAACTTCCTTTCTTTTGTAGAATTCAACGCCGCCAATGATCCTATATGGCATTCTTTCACGTCTGAATGCTTCCTCGAGTGCGCGTGACTGGGAATTAATCCTGTAAAGGATTGCGAAATCCTTATAAAGGAGTTTCTTTGAAGATATTTGCTCCTTAATAAGTTTAGTTATCTGGAAAGCTTCATCCTTTTCATCAGAGCACCTTACAAGAGAGATCTCCTCGCCATTGTCATTCTCAGTCCAGAGTGTCTTTACGATCTGATCTTTGTTGTTCTTAATGATTGAATCGGCAGCAGCTAAAATAACTTTTGTCGAACGGTAATTCTGTTCTAGCCTAAAGGTTTTTGCTTTAGGAAAGTCACGTTCAAAGTCGAGCATATTTCTAATATCGGCGCCGCGCCATCCATAAATACTCTGAGCATCATCGCCTACAACACATATATTCTTTTTGGAACTTACAAGGAGTTTCAGCAACTCATATTGCGCGCGGTTTGTATCCTGGTATTCATCTACAAGAATATAACTAAACTTTTTCTTGTATTTCTGAAGTACCTTCTCTTTATTAATAAAGAGCTCAATTGGTTTAAGAAGAAGGTCGTCAAAGTCCATGGAATTGTTTTCCCTTAGACGTTTGTTATATTCCTCATAAATATCGGCTATCTTCTTTTCAATGATCGTAGAAGCTTGGTTTTGTCTAAATTCATCAGGATAGATCATCTGATTTTTCAAGTTACTGATCCTGTGATGAATTGAATTTGCAGTCAGATTCTCAAGCATAAGGTTGGTCTCAGCTACAATGGAACTTACTAAAGATACAGAATCTTCCGTATCATATATAGAAAAGTTGCTTCTGTAGTTGATCTTATCAGCCTCAATCCTAAGTATCTTAGCAAAGAGTGAATGAAAAGTACCCATCCATAAGTGGTCGGCGCTCGAACCGATCAGATCACGGATACGCTGTTTCATTTCGTTAGCAGCTTTGTTAGTAAAGGTAAGTGCAAGAATAGATGAAGGTTCATAACCATTTTCGATCAAATAGGCGATCTTATAGGTCAAAACTCTGGTTTTTCCCGATCCAGCTCCGGCAACAATCATTTCCGGACCTTCCAGGTATTCTACCGCTTGCTTTTGTTCTAAATTTAGGGTTTTAAGTAGTGTCATATTGCGAGTAATATTTAATTAGGTTCGCAAATATACATAAAATAATGCCTAATTTCAATAAAATACTCAATTAATGCATCAAGAGGGGTAACTTTGGCAAGAATTATCAAAACATGTATTGCTAATGTATGTGTTTTTTTGCAAAAGTCAAGAGATCGGATAAGATTTTTTTATTTTTATACCTTTTGTTTTATATAGAACCCTATCAGCAAGTTATTATCTTATTATTAAATAAGAGATTATATAAATAATGTTGATTTCACTGAAATAGTTCAGTGTAGGACATCTTCTTACCGGCAAGATAAGATAAAAATTACAGCATTTTCAGTTTCCACCCTATTTTTTACTTTAAGCTTTGACATTAAGTTTAGTTCGTATGTTGCTAGTCTCAGTGTAAAAGTTTAAGGATAATAGTAGTCTAATTAATGGAGGGGTATCATGCTTTGGAATTTTTTTATACTGCTTTTTATTTGGTTGTTGGGAATTGTTAATTCTTATACTTTAGGCGGACTTATTCACGTTGTCTTAGTTTTAGCAATAATCACTGTTACAAGAGAATTTATTAGAGACAGAAGACAAAAGATATTTTGAGCAAAGATAATACTTTAGCAAAGTTTTACTTTATGAACTAGAGACTCGAAGGCTAAGATTTACCAGACAGAAGTAAGAATTGCTCTTAAAAAAGAAAAGTCTTAAAAGATAAGAAAGAATTGACTTTATACCCAAGAATTGAATCGAAGAGGCAATAGAAAACTATGAGAGGGATGGGAAAAGGTAATTTGCAAGGCTATGATTCCATAGCGGCCTTGCTGCTAGACAATAAGGAGATTGTTTCGACGATCCGGGAATTCCATTATTCCACCACAAAATTCTGCAAAGTAGTAGATGTTATCCGAAAAAAGGAACAGCTCTTAAAGGCAGAGCTATACAGGCGGGCATTCATTTCATCAAAGACCAGAGATAATTTATTTTCTCTAATTGCTCATTTTGCGCATACCTTACTTATCCATGCAAAAATAATTGGCAGCGATATATTAAGGTCAAAACTTAGCAGGCTTTCACAAAGCTATCTTTTATCTTTGAATGAAAATGAACTACTCAACACTGCCCTTTTAGTCAGCATTAATGCAGAAAAATATTATGCCGAAATTAGAGAATATGGCATTACCCATAAGGATCTTCAGAACTTAAAGGTTAAAATTGATGATTTCAAAAGTACGATGAACTACTTTAATGAATCCGAATGCTTTACAGATTCTGAAAATGACAGGTCAATCAATGTTCTTATGCTGGAGGCAGACAAGCTGCTTAACGATATGGACACTTTTGTTGAAAGCATGGGACATGACCACACGGATTTTTACAAGGAGTATATTTCTAAAAGAGAAATGTGCATAAAGAGCAAAAAAATATTTAGACAAAAACATACTGTCTAAATTATAAAGGACACTGTCTTCTATAAACAAAGAAGTCCCGGCCATTTTTTGACCGGGACTTTCTATTTTTTACTTCACGTATTTTCTATTAATACATTCCGTCCATACCGCCCATACCAGCAGGTGGCATAGCAGGAGCTTTTTCAGCTTCTTTCTTTTCATAAACAACAGCTTCTGTTGTGATGAGAAGTGAAGCAACTGAAGCTGCATTCTCAAGAGCTGTTCTTGAAACCTTAGTTGGGTCAATAACACCAGCTTTGAGCATGTGTTCATATGTTTCAGTAGCAGCATTGAAACCAAAGTCGTCTTTGCCTTCTACAACCTTGTTCAATACGACAGAACCTTCAAGACCGGCATTGCTAACGATCTGTTTTAATGGTTCTTCGAGTGCTTTCTGAATTATCTTTATACCTGTTGTCTGATCGAGGTTTTCGCCTTCAACTTTATCGAGCTGAGAGATAGCTCTAACGAAAGCAACACCACCACCAGGAACGATACCTTCTTCAACAGCAGCGCGGGTAGCATGCAAAGCATCTTCAACGCGGGCTTTCTTTTCTTTCATTTCAACTTCAGTAGCAGCACCGATCTTTAATACAGCAACGCCGCCTGATAACTTAGCAAGTCTTTCCTGAAGTTTTTCTTTATCATAGTCAGAAGTTGTCTTTTCGATCTGAGCTCTGATCTCGTTGATTCTCTTCTTGATATCTTCAGCTTTACCAGCACCTTCAACAATAGTTGTGTTGTCCTTGTCGATAACAACTTTCTTAGCTGTACCAAGGTAAGATAAAGTAGCGTTTTCAAGCTTAAAGCCTCTTTCTTCAGAGATAACTGTACCTGTTGTAAGGACAGCAATATCTTCTAACATAGCTTTTCTCCTGTCGCCAAAGCCAGGAGCCTTAACAGCAGCAACTCTTAAAGTACCTCTTAATTTATTGACAACTAAAGTTGCAAGAGCTTCACCTTCAAGATCTTCAGCAATTATAAGGAGTGAACGTCCCTGCTGAGCAACTTTTTCAAGAACAGGAAGAAGGTCTTTCATAGCAGAGATCTTCTTGTCGTGGATCAAGATATAAGGATCTTCAAGAATGGCTTCCATTGTTTCAGCATCAGTTACAAAGTAAGGAGAAAGGTAACCGCGATCGAACTGCATACCTTCAACGACTTCAAGAGCAGTATCAGTACCCTTAGCTTCTTCAACAGTAATAACGCCGTCTTTTCCTACTTTTTCCATAGCATCAGCAATCAAATCGCCAATTGCTTTATCGTTATTAGCTGAAATGCTGCCGACCTGAGCAATTTCATTTCTGCCTTCAACTTCTCTGCTGATAGACTTTAAGTATTCAACAACTTTAGTAACAGCTATGTCGATACCTCTTTTGAGGTCCATTGGATTAGCACCGGCAGTAACATTCTTTAAGCCTTCTTTATAGATTGCCTGAGCAAGTACAGTAGCTGTAGTTGTACCATCGCCAGCAACATCACTAGTCTTTGAAGCGACTTCGCGGACCATCTGAGCTCCCATGTTTTCAATTGGGTCCTCAAGTTCAATTTCTTTTGCAACGCTAACACCGTCTTTAGTAACAGTAGGAGCGCCGAATTTTTTATCTAAAATTACGTTTCTTCCTTTTGGGCCGAGTGTAGCTTTAACAGCATTTGCTAATTTATCAACACCTCTCTTAAGGCCGCCTCTTGCTTCTGAATCAAATACGATTAGTTTTGAAGCCATTTGTTCCTCCCTTCTTTATTTATTTATTAATTATTCCGAATATGTCGCTTTCGCGCATGATTAAATATTCTTCACCGTCAACTGTGACTTCTGTGCCAGAATATTTTCCGTATAAAACCTTATCACCAGCTTTTACTGTAAGAGCTGTTACTGTACCGTTTTCAGCAACTTTTCCTGAACCGACAGCAATGACTGTACCCTCGATTGGTTTTTCCTTAGCTGTATCAGGTAAAATGATTCCACCCTTTGTCTTTTCTTCAGCTTCAGCAGGTTTAACAATTACCCTGTCACCTAACGGTTGAATTCTGAATTTCGCCATGTTTTTCCTCCATTAAATTTTGAACTTTAAGTTATTAGCACTCACGAGTGACAAGTGCTAATATAAAAAACTTTTTAAATCCTGTCAATATTTTCACCCAAAAATTAGGATGACAGGGTGTGCAAAATCACTAAAGATGAATCAAAAAGCTTAAAAAGAGCTGGTTGAACTGAGGGATGTGGGACTTTCAGTGTACAAAATCGCCAAAGATGAACCAAACGGCTTAAAAATTCATCATCTATGTCGAATAAAGGCTTGAAATGCTGGCTTAAATAATATACATTTGCAAAAAATGCATTTTTAGCGTATTCTTTTATAGCATATATTATTAGAAAAAAATGATTTAGATTCCCTGAACAGGAACGCTGGTTGTATCTCCTTTCTGTTGCGAGTATGAGTTTAGGATAAGTAATTATTAATAAACAATATACGCTAAAAGAGAGAGTAGCTATGAGATGTATAGTTCAGAAATACGGCGGCAGCAGTGTTGCCGATACGGAAAAGCTAAAGAAAATTGCATCAATAATTTATGGCGTAAAGTCTGCCGGCTATGACGTAGCTGTAGTGGTTTCAGCTATGAGCAAAACCACAAATAACCTGATCGATCTTGCCCGGAATATTAGTCCAGATCCCCCCAAAAGAGAGCTTGACATGCTTCTTTCTACAGGAGAGAGGACTACAATGTCATTATTATGCATGGCTCTGAATGCCCTTGGAATTGAAGCCATTTCACTGACCGGTTCACAGTCGGGAATAATAACTAATGACAGGCATAATAATGCAAGGGTAATTGAAGTGCGCCCCTTCCGTGTCCTTGATGAGCTTGAAAAAGGGAAAGTTGTCGTTGTTGGTGGCTTTCAGGGTGTAAGCTATAAACGGGACATAACGACGCTTGGCCGTGGGGGTTCTGATACGACAGCCGTTGCACTTGCAGCTGCCATAAATGCAGAGAGATGCGAAATATACTCAGATGTGGATGGGGTTTATTCTGCAGATCCTTCTGCGGTAAAAGATGCCCGTCATTTACCAGAGATCTCCTATCAGATGATGCAGGAGATGAGTCTTGCTGGGGCAAAGGTATTAAATGCCCAGGCTGTACAGTTTGCAAAGGAAGCGCAAATTGCTATATATGCAAGAAGCACTTTCTCACCAGGAAGAGAAACCATTGTAAGGACTCTTGCTCCGGGTCTGACAAAAGGTATAAAAGCTGTTGTAAGCGAAAACGATGTTTTTCGGATTAAACTCTTCGAAGAAGATCCATTGACATCCTTCAGGAAAATCTCAGAGATCTTGGAAGAAAAAAACATCTTAATTAAAGAGCTTAGTATTTCAAAAGATTCAGTCCAACACTACCCTGCCTCTGTATCTTTTGTGATCTCTTGCAGCAATGCTTATGGCTGGGAAAATGTAAAGGATCTATTAAATAAGAGCTTTGGGGAAAAGATCTCGATAGAGGAAGGCTTAGGAGCCCTTTCACTAATTGGTGAAGGTATGGGAAACGATGTCTCAGTTGTAAATGAGACAATAAAAATACTTGAATCCTCTGGAATTGAAATATTCGGAGTTACAACAACATCTTTCAGGATCTCTTTCCTGTTAAAGAATGAAGATATAAAAAAAGGCGTACTTATTTGTCATAAAAAGTGGATTGAAGAGACTTCAGTAGCGACATAACAAAAATTTGATATTATAACAAAAAGAAGAACAATCAGTAAAAATAAGAGGATAAAATGTTTCGAGGGACGGGAACGGCACTGATAACGCCATTTGATGAGCAGCTTAATGTTGATTATGCAGCATTAAAAAAGCTTGTAAGATTCCAGTTAGACAGCGGGATCAATTCACTCGTAGTATTGGGAACGACCGGTGAAGCAGCAACAATTGATGAGGATGAGAGACGGAAGATCCTAGAAACAGTAATTGAAGAAAATGCAGGCAAAGTACCAATAATTGCAGGCACCGGGACAAACGACACAAGACATGTAGTAAAATTAAACAAAATAGCAGAGGAACTAAAGGCTGACGGTGTTCTTATTGTAAATCCATATTATAATAAAGGTACGCAAAGCAGCCTAATTGAACATTACCGCTACATTTCAGAAAGGACACCACTTCCTATTATACTTTATAATGTGCCCGGAAGAACAGCAATGAATATGCTGCCTGAAACAATACTTACAATTTATGATAAGTGCCCTAATGTCATTGGTGTAAAAGAAGCAAGCGGAGACATCTCACAGATTGCAAGACTAATATCTATGAAACCAGATGACTTTATTGTTTATTCTGGAAATGATGATCAGGTAATACCTGTTATGGCTTTAGGCGGAGCTGGACTGATCTCAGTTTTATCAAATGTTTTCCCAAGGCAGACTGTAAGTTTAACAGATGCAATGTTAAAGAACGACCTAACAGAAGCTCAAAGAATTAATAATAAATTCATGAAATTTATGAATCTTCTTTTCGCTGAAGCTAATCCAATTCCTGTAAAATATGCCGTAAGCCTTCTTGGGTATTGTAAAAACACCTTAAGGCTCCCTCTTGCAGTTGCACAGACTCATACGGCAAGAATACTTGAAGAAGAATTTGACAGAGTGAGGTCATAAAATATGAAACCTTTTAATTACGGAATTATAGGCGACTCCGGTAAAATGGGGATAGAGATTACAAATCTATTTAACGAAGCCGGACACAAGAAGGTCTTCAGTGTCGATGCTCTTAATGAGAAAGAAGAAGCAAGGCCGGATCTGCTTATCGACTTTTCAATACCAGATGTGCTGGATAGAACACTGGCTTTAGGAATTGAATTTTCATCTCCTGTTATACTTGGTACGACAGGCTATAATAGCTATCACTTTGAACTAATAAAGAAAGCTTCGGCAGTTATTCCAATTGTCCAAAGCTACAATTATTCAATTGGAATACAAATGCTTCTTAAATGCACTGAACTCCTTAAAGAGAATCTTTCAGACTGGGATATAGAGATAACAGAGACTCACCACAGGTTTAAGAAAGATAAGCCCTCAGGCACAGCTATAATGATAAAAGAGGCAATTGGCAAAGATGTTCCCATTTCATCTTTGAGGCTGGGGAATGTTCCTGGAGATCACACGGTCTTTTTCGGAGGTTTAGGAGAAGTACTAAGTATTAAGCACAGTGCAACATCAAGAAGGACATTTGCCGAGGGCGTGTTAAAAAGTGCTGAGTTCCTTTTAGGCAAAGCGCCCGGTCTTTACAGTTTCAAAGATGTACTTTTTAAGAAGTAGTGCTTTCCCCTTTTCTGTTTCTAGTCATTACATGATTAGTTATTATATAAGAAGTTCTTGAAAATTTCTGTTATAAAATAGCTAAGGGAAATATAACTGATTTGTAATAGCGCAGATATAAATCTAAATGATATTTAATCTATAAGATAAATTAGAAGGTATAAAAGGATATAAATGGATTCATATGAGATCATTAACTATATAGCCAATTCTGAGAAGAAGACGCCTGTAAAGGTTTACTTAAAAGGTGATCTTGACAAAATAAATTTCTCAGGGATGGAGTTCTTTGGAAGTAAAGATTTTGGTATTCTTTTCTGTGAATTTTCACAGCTGGGAAAATTCCTTGAAGATAACAAGAGCATTATTACTGATCACAAAATAGAAGCAGACAGGCGGAACAGTGCTATTCCAATGGCAGATCTGACAAAATATAACGCAAGAATAGAGCCGGGAGCGATTATAAGAGATATGGTCGAGATCGGAAATAATTGCGTAATAATGATGGGTGCTGTTATAAACATCGGGTCTGTTATCGGTGAAAGGACAATGATCGATATGAATACAGTAATTGGCGGCAGAGCAATTATTGGTAAAGACTGCCACATTGGTGCCGGAACAGTAATAGCAGGAGTAATAGAGCCGCCAAATGCCAGTCCGGTTGAAATTGGAGATAATGTTGTAATTGGAGCAAATGCAGTTGTACTTGAAGGAGTAAAAGTTGGTAAAGGTGCTGTAATTGCAGCAGGCTGTGTAGTTGTTTCAGATGTTGAAGAATATACGGTTGTTGCAGGTATTCCTGGGCGAGTAATAAAGAAAGTCGATGATAAGACTAAATCGAAGACACTGCTAATTGATGCCTTAAGACAATTATAATTTGGGGGATCGTAAAGAAAAATGAATCTAGTTGTACAGAAATATGGCGGAAGTTCTGTTGCCACGACAGAAAGAATAAAAAAGATTGCACAGAAGGTTTCCGAGAAAAATAAATCGGGTTATAAAGTACTAATCGTTGTCTCAGCGATGGGAAAAACCACAGATAGTCTTATTAAGCTTGCAAAGGAAATAAGCGAGACACCCGATCCAAGAGAGCTTGATATGCTTCTTTCTACGGGTGAGCAGGTTTCGGTTTCACTGCTTTCTATGGCACTGCAGAGTATTGGACTAAGGAGTAAATCATTAAATGCTTTTCAGGCAGGAATAAGAACTACAGGAAATTTTACAGAAGCCAAGATAGTAAGTTTTGACCAGGAAAAGATACTGACTATGATGGAGGAGCTTGATGCTCTTGTTATTACCGGTTTTCAGGGAATAACAGAAGAAGGAGAAATGACGACACTTGGACGCGGGGGCTCTGATACTTCTGCCGTTGCACTTGCTGCTGCTCTTGGAATTGACTGCGAAATATATAGCGATGTTGCAGGCATTTATACAATTGACCCAAGGCTTTATGCTGCAGCAAAGAAAGTAAAATATATTACATACGATGAAATGCTTGAGCTTGCAGGACTTGGAGCTAAAGTACTTCACAGCCGTTCAGTTGAAATAGCAAAGAAATTTGGAATTAAATTATATTGTGGATCATCTTTTCTAGATGAGGAGGGTAGTTTTGTGGTAGATGAAAATATTATTATTGAACAGCCTGTAGTTACAGGATGCAGCATAATGGAAAATCAGACACAGGTTTTCATTAAAAACCTCCCTGTCGACTATTCAAGAATAAAGGATCTTTTTGCAAAAGTTGCAACTGAAAATCTAAATGTAGATATGATCTCAATTATTAATATGGGAACAAATCTGGAAGTATCTTTTACAATTGTACAGGAAAAGACAAAACATATAAATGCAGCCTTAAAGAAAGTCCTGTCAGACCTTGAGGATTGGAATGCTGAATTTTATTCAGGATTTATCAAGCTCTCGGTTGTAGGAATTGGTATGCGTTCGGGTATAGGTGTTGCTTCAAGCTTCTTTAAGGCTTTGGAAAAGATACCCATCAGGCTGGTTACTACATCTGAAATAGCCATATCCTGCCTGATAGAAGAAAAGTACAAGCATCAGGCTGTTGATGCTATTGTAAAGGAATTTAATCTTTAAGTTTTATAAAAAAAAATAGTACAGGAAAACAAATGCCTCTTTCCCCTGTTGAGCTAAGACATAAGCTTCATCAAAAGCCGGAACTTATGTTCAATGAATTTGAAACAACAAAGCTGCTGGAAGAAAATTTAAGTAAGTTAAATGGACTTAAGATTCACAAACCTCTTGAGACCGGACTTGTTGCAGAATATAAGGTAAACGATGGTCCTTATCTACTATTTAGAGCAGATATAGATGCTCTTCCTATAAAGGAAGAAACCGGATCCGAATTTGCCTCTGTAAATGATTGTATGCACGCATGCGGCCACGATGTACATACGTCAATCCTTTATGGATTTACGGAATATGTTACAAAAAGTAAGATTGATAAGAACATTCTTTTTCTTTTTCAGCCTGGAGAGGAAGCAGGAGGAGGCGCTGAGAAAGTAATAAATTCAGGGATATTGGACAATTTCAATATCACAAATGCTTTTGCTCTGCATGTAACAGATGAATATGATAAAGGAACAATTGCTTCTACATCAGGCGTACTATTTGCTTCAGCTTTTGAAATTGACATTGATATTCTTGGAAAAAGTGCACATGTTGCATTTCCTGAAAACGGGATTCATTCCTTTGATGCCCTTAGATTGTTTTTAGATGAAGCAGATAAGGCTCTTAAGGAACAGAAAGAAAGAGTTATATTCGGTTATGGTAAAATTATCTCTGGAACGGCACGGAACATAATTCCCGCCTATTCAAGAGCTGAATGCACAATAAGGACACTCAGCAAGAATAGGTCGCGCGAGTTTTATGACAGGCTGCTTGAGATTTTAGATGATGTAAAAAAAAGAACCGGCGCAGACTACAAAGTAACCGAAGGCACACTCTATAGTGAAGTCATAGTTAATGATGAACTATTCAAAAGACTGAGCAAAGTACTTTCGCAAAAGCATAAGTTCATCGATTGCGGTTATAAAATGACAGGTGAAGATTTCGGATTCTTTTCGACGCTATACCCTTCAATGATGTTTTGGCTCGGCACATCCGAAGGTGAGCATTATGGTCTGCATACACCGAAATTTCTTCCTTCTGATGGAATAATAGAAATTGGAATAAATATTTTTAAAGACATACTTCAAGAGGTAAAATGACAAAGACCGGAAAAATAAATGTTGCTATACTTGGTGCGACAGGAAGTGTTGGACAGAAGTTCATACAATTGCTAGAAGGGCATCCATATTTTCAAGTAACTGAAGTTGCTGCATCAGACCGTTCGGCAGGCAAAAAATATTCAGAGGCAGTAAATTGGTTTATGACTACACCTATTCCAAAAGACGTAGCCAACCTGACAGTAAAGGCCTGCGCTCCAGGACTTGAGAGCAAACTTCTCTTCTCTGCCCTTGATGCAAATGTTGCTGGTGAAATAGAAGAAGAATTTGCAAAGAAAGGCTATTTTGTTGTCTCGAATTCAAAGAATCACAGAATGGATAAAGATGTTCCTTTGTTGATCCCGGAGGTAAACCCGGATCATCTGGAATTAGTAAAATGCCAGAAGTTCGGCGGCGGAGCAATTGTAACTAATCCTAACTGTTCTACAATTGGACTAGTTCTGGCCTTAAAGCCATTAGCCGATAACTTCGGTTTAGATACAGTAAACGTTGTAACAATGCAGGCTCTTTCTGGTGCAGGCTACCCCGGCGTTTCAAGCCTCGACAGCATTGACAATGTAATTCCTTTTATAGGCGGCGAAGAGGCAAAACTTGAAACCGAACCATTAAAGATCTTGGGGCAATTGAAAAACGGATTCATAGAAGATACAAATATCAAGATAAGCGCACAGACAAACAGAGTTGCAGTTCTTGATGGACACACAGAATCTGTTCAGGTTAATCTTAAGACAAAGCCTACAAAAGAAGAAATAATTGAAGTTTGGAAAAATTTCAAGAGTGAGCCACAGGCACTTGATCTGCCTTTTGCACCTATAAATCCTATATATTATTTCCATGAAGACAAATATCCTCAACCAAGGCTCCACAGAAACCTTGATAAAGGAATGGCTACATCGGTTGGAAGACTAAGAGATTGCAACATATTTGATTATAAATTCACAGTTCTCTCTCACAATACAGTGCGTGGAGCTGCAGGCGGTGCAATTTTGTGTGCAGAGCTTATGAAAGCTAAAGGATATCTTGACTAATTTTCTTTTCATCTCCACAGCACGCTTCTATATCGTGCTGTGGAGATACTTAATTGCTCATCAGAAAAATTAAATTCGCCTTACGGCGCCTAAAACTTAATAAATAAAAACTCAGTTTATAGTATTCCTTCTTTGCTTTTTCCTTATTAGATTTCCATTTATCCAAAATAAAATTAATATTTTAACGCAGGAATAAAATGAGATCCCCTGGAAGCAGACTTTTATACATTCTTTTTATTTCATTGGCAATTTCAACAAGCCTTACAGCTCAAGGCCAAAGAAAGCAATACACAATAACAGAGCATATAAAGCTCTTAATACCTTCAGAGCCTGTTATCTCTCCATTGGGAGATAAAGTAATTTTTACAATAAAGAAGCCTGATCTTAATGAAAGCAAGTGGAATACGCAGGTCTACTTAATGGACATTTCAGGAAATGGCATCTACAGGCAGATAAGCCCCGATGGAGAAAGCTGCACAGAGGCACAATTTTCACCCGACCAGAAATGGGTTACATTTCTCTCATCAAGAGAATATAAAGATTCAAAGACTGGAAATAGTCACGGCAGCTCCACTCAGCAGCTCTGGGCAGTCAGCCTGAAAGGCGAATATGCAGATGCGGCCAGTAACTGGACAACTCTAAAAAATGACGTTGAAGAATTCGTATGGAGTGATGACTCAAAGAAAATTGCTCTACTGTCTGATGAATTTAATGAGCAGTTAGAAAATGAAAAGCAGATGAGTGAAACAAAAAAGATAAATGCGAAGGTATTCCCGCATGAAAATCCATCTAAAGTAATCACAATTATCGATGCAGAAACCAGACAAATAATAAAGGAAATAAAGCTCGATCCAGGAGCAAGATCTATCAGGTTTAATCATGATGGCAGCAAAATAATCTATCAGACGAATTATACTGGCGAATTCAACGATGAGCAGAAGTTTGACATATTTGCTGCCGGTTTAGATGGAAATAAAACGCAGCTTACAAAAGCCGAGGGACCAGAGACACTCCCTTCGTATTCGCCGGATGATAAAAAAGTAGCCTACATTTCACAAATAATTCCCGACATAGAATTTGCCGAAACGGACCTTTGCGTAATGGATAATGACGGTAAAAACTCAGTTAATCTTACTAAGGATTTTAACCTAAGCGTATCAGGATTTTTCTGGAAAGACAAAGAAAACATACTCTTTACAGTAAAAGAAAGGACAGAGCAGCATCTTTACAAAGTTAATATAAAAAGCGGCAAGATCGATAAGCTTAACCAGGGCGGCCAGATCATT
>JAUZPB010000106.1 GCA_030706145.1 Bacteroidota bacterium | reverse complement strand
TCAGACAACCTTTACATTCCAGCATAACTTTAGTGAACCACTTAATGTAAAGATAAAGATATATACAATAGCAGGAAGAATGATCAGGCAGATAGAAAATCCACAGGTAACAGACAGATTTGTAAAGATGTTCTGGGATGGAAAAGATCAGGATGGCAACATGATAGCAAATGGCACATATCTCTACAAGCTGATTGTCAGGACTATCTCGGACAGCAACTCCCAGGAAGTACTTGGAAAATTGGCTGTAATTAGGTAAAAAATAGATATTGCTACTCCATAAAATATTGCGAATTGACATTTATATTTCTTTGACGCATTCCGATAATAGAAATGTAAAATTCCATCATATTTTCTGGATGCTTTATTTTGAAAACGCTTCAATACAAAATCGTATTTTTCCTATTTTTGCTCTTTATAGTATTTTGGACAGGTCTATTTATCCATAATCATTCGGAAAATGCAAAGCTATCACTTCTTATTGAGGAAACGGGGAAAGAAAAGGAATCATTATTAAAAAAGGTTATGCTCCTGCAGGGAAAAGGGCTTGAATCTTTTGTCTACGACTACTCGTACTGGGATGATATGCTGAAATTCCTGCATAAAAAGGATGAAAAGTGGGCATACATTAATATTGATAATGTCATGCCGACATTTAACGTTCAGTACTTTTGGCTGTATACTCCTGAAATGGATCTCTCTTATTCGGTCAATTCCTTCAAAGATAAATCACTAGTTGAATTCCCACTTGATAAAAAACTCCTTATCTCAAAACTAAAAGAGAAATGGTTTAATCATTTCTTCATAAAAACCTCACAGGGATTAGTTGAAATAAGAACTGCACCTCTTCAATCCGGCAGCGATCTATCACGAAAAAGCACCCCTGGCGGATTTTTGATTGGCGGCAGACTTTGGTCCAGGGATTATCAAAAAGAGCTTGCACAGCTTATGTCAGGTGATATATCCATAAGAATTGATGATAAAAACGACGTAAGCAGCTATACAAAGAATGATAAATTTGTCTTTACCGTTCAGCAGGACCTCCAGGGATTAGACAACCATAATATTGCAACAGTTAAATGCTCGATCAACTCTGAGATATTTAAGAACCTTGTTAACTCCTCTGACCGTCAATTACTTATAAATATTTTGTTCGGATTTGTCATACTGGGAGCTACATCTTTCTTTTTGTTTTATATGATAAACAAACCAATCCATCTTATATCTAAAAGCTTGAAAATTTCATCTCCGGATCTGATAAAAAATATGAGGCTTAAACAGGATGAATTTGGAAGTCTTGCTTCTCTTATTATAAAGTTCTTTAACCAGAAGGAAGAATTAATTAAAGAGATACATGAACGTATTCATGCTGAAGATGAGCTTAGAAAATTATCCAGAGCTATAGTGCAGAGCCCGGTTTCTGTAGTTATTACTGATCTTAATGGATCTATAGAATATGTTAACCCTAAATTTTGCATGTCTACTGGTTATTCTTCTGATGAACTGATAGGGAAAAAGTGCAATATCTTAAAGTCCGGATATTCAACGGATGAAGTATATAAGACTCTATGGAGCTCAATTCTTTCTGGGCAAGACTGGAAAGGTGAATTCCTGAATAAGAAGAAAAATGGAGAACTATTCTGGGAGCTCGCAACAATTTCACCAATAATAAATGCAATGGGAGATACTACTCATTTTATTGGTATAAAAGAAGATATCTCTCTGCGTAAGCAAATCGAAGAATCCCTACGGCTAAGTGAGATCAAGTATAGAAGTATTTTTGAAAATATTCAGGATGTATTTTTCCAGATCGACATAAGCGGTAAAGTTGTTGAAATAAGCCCCTCTGTAGAAAAACATACAGGCTATAAAAGACAAGAATTACTAGGTAATAATATTGATCTCATATTTTCAAACAGAGATGAACTTCTTGAGCTTTACAATTATATTAAGAACAATGATGAAATTACTGATCTTGAAGCTTGTATAAAAACAAAGGGAAACGAGATCAGATATATTTCAATAAATTCTCACCTTCTTAAAATCGACAAGGAAGAAAACCCCATAATTGCAGGCTCTTTCAGAGATATTACGCGAAGAAAACAAATGGAATATGAACTTTCTTATGAAAGAGAGCTTCTTGAAAACATAATGAATTATATCCCTGATACTATTTATTTTAAAGATAAAAATTGCTGCTTTACAAGGGTTAATAAAGCACAAGCTGATTTCTTAGGATTGAATAATCCAAAAGATGCAATAGGCAAAAGTGACTTTGACTTTTTTTCAAAAGAATTTGCCCAGGTAACTTATAATGACGAGCAAGCAATAATGCAGTCTTTAGTTCCTTTGGTCGATAAAACTGAATTTATCAGCAGAGCAGATGGATCACTTAGATGGGTATCTGCTACTAAAGTGCCCGTGGTCGACAAAGATGGTAATGTCACTGGAATTGTTGGTATTTCACGGGATTTTACTGAAAGAAAGATAATTGAAGAGGCTCTTAGTAAAAGTGAAGAAAAATATCAGCTTGTAATCAATAAGCTAAAAGAAGTTGTATTTCAGACAGATTATGATGGCAATTGGACGCTGCTCAATCCAGCATGGGAGGAAGTAACAGGATTTTCGGTTAAAGAAAGCCTTGGAAAACCTTTTCTCGATTATGTTTATCCTGATGATAAACTGAAAAATTATGAAATATTTATTCCTCTGATAAAAAGAGAAAAGGAATATTGCAAACATGAGATTAGGTATATTACTAAAGAGGGAGGATATAAATGGATAGAAGTCTATGCTACACTTACTTTAGATAACGATGATAATATCATGGGAACCTCCGGCACATTAAACGATATTACTGAAAGAAAAATAGCAGAGCAGGAGATTAAGGAAGCAAAGGAAAATGCTGAAAAGGCTTATCAGGCAAAAAGTATTTTCCTTGCTAATATGAGTCATGAAATAAGAACACCAATGAATGCAATTCTTGGCTATGCTGAACTGCTTAAGTCCAGATTAACCGATAAAAGGTCCATTGAATATCTCTCCGGAATATCTACAAGCGGGCAGAGTTTGCTTTCTTTGATAAATGATATTCTTGATCTTTCTAAAATAGAAGCTAACAGAATAATACTAAAATATTCACCTGTTGACCCTTACATGATCATGAATGAACTTGTACAGATCTTTGCCGTAATATGCAAAGAAAAAGATGTTGAGTTTAGCGTTGCTGTTGATCCCGAAATTCCACATCAGCTTCTTTTAGATGAGATAAGAGTAAGACAGATCCTTTTTAACCTTATTGGTAATGCCGTAAAGTTTACAGAGAAAGGATTCGTTTCTGTTTTAATAAAGAATGAAAGAAAGATGGGAGATAGTAATTATGTTGACCTTTTATTGGAAGTTAGAGATTCTGGAATTGGAATTCCAGAGGACCAGCACGAATTGATCTTTCAGGCATTTACACAGCAAGAAGGGCAAAGTACAGGAAAATTTGGTGGAACCGGACTTGGTTTAACAATAACAAAAAGACTTGTTGAAATGATGCAAGGCAAAATAACACTTCAAAGCAAAGCTGGTGAAGGATCGGTCTTTAGTGTCATTTTGCCTGACACTAAAATTCCTGAAAGTTTTACCGATATAAAAAATGAAGTAAAGAATCAAAATCTTGGACAGGTAATCTTTGAAAAAGCAACCATTTTGCATGCAGAAGACAGCGAGACTAACAGAAAGCTAATAAGAGCTTTCCTTACACCTTATTGTTTTACAATTGTTGAAGCTGAAGATGGAAAAGAAGCCGTAGAGTTGACGAAACAATTTAATCCTGACCTTATTCTTATGGATTTCCAAATGCCAAAGGAAGATGGTATTAGTGCAGCTGAAGAAATAAGATCTTTTAATAAAACCGTTCCAATTATCGGAATAACCGCCTCACTTGTCATGCTTAGTGATGAAAAGGTTGAAAAATTATTCAATGCTTGTATGAATAAACCATTTAGTAAAACTGAACTAATAAGTCAGCTTACTAGTTATTTAAAACATAGCTTTAAACCTCTATTGATTTCCAATACTCCAGATGAAAGTTTAATCTCTGAAGATGAGAGTGCAGAAAAGGTTTCATTATCCGATGATCTAATTAAAGTTCTTAATGTCGAATTGAAGAATGAATGGAAAAGTGTAAAGGAAGGGATGATGATTGATGAAATTATGAGTTTCGCTGAAAAAATAAAATCCCTTGGCATTAAAAACAAAGTTAATATTCTTGCAAAATATGGCCAGGATCTTTTCGAGGCAGCTGACAGTTTTAAGGTCGTTCAGATCAACAGGCTGCTTGAACAATTTAACGAACTAATAACTAGACTTAGTTAATTTCCAGGATTTAGTAATTATCAGGGATTTATAGGAGATAAATTGTTCTTCACAGAGTAAAAGATTCAAAGTTTTTGTTGAAATTTCTTTGTATAAATTAGTATTTTTCGTGAGTTTATTTTTATATGTGATTATGTCATTTCAAATTAATAAAAAGTAGAAATATCAAATAATATATCAGTATTAAATATGAATATTACATCTGAACAAAAGGAACAAATCAAAAAGACAAGGATCCTAATTGTAGATGATCTTCCGGAAAACCTCCAGGTTCTTGGCAATACACTAAGAGAATATGGTTTTCAGATAGCTTTTGCGGTCAATGGTAAACAAGCCCTCTCTGTTGCCCAGGCAAAACTTCCCAATCTGATCTTATTAGATATGTCAATGCCTGAGATGGATGGACTTTCAGTTTGTAAAAAGCTTAAAGAAAACCCATTAACTAAGAGTATTCCTGTTGTATTTTTGACCGCCAGAACTGAAGCTGAAAATATCATGAAGGCACTTAAGTCAGGTGCCCTTGACTATGTTGTTAAACCTTTTAATACGACTGAACTTATAAACAGGATTATTACACACCTTGGAATTGACAAATTACAGGAATCCAAAGCTCAGGAAGAGATTAAACTCAAACTCCCTGACCTTATAGCTCTTCTTGAAAGCGAATATATGCATAGATGGAAAGATGTAAGCTCAGGTATGTTTATTGACGAAATAGTAGAATTTGCAAAATCATTAAAAAACTTTGGCGAAAAAAGCGGCAATAAAGTTTTACTGGATTACGCAGAAGATCTATTTCAGAATGCTAATCAATTAAATATCGAAAAGATGACAAAAATACTAGACCAATATCCCTTAATGATCCAGAAGATCAGAAAATAATAAGTGCCATAAATTTAGTCTTAATAAAAACTCGCGGCCGAAAGTAAATTAACTTAATTCAAACTTTTGACCTTTTATCTTGGAGAATTCATGCAAGGAGAATTCATGCAAATGGTAACAAAGAAAGCATCTTTTTTAATTCTGTTTATTTCTGCAATTTTCTTAGCAAACACTACTCTTGTTTTAGCTAAGAATAGCAGGAAATCCTCTCAATGGTTACAGCTAAAAAATGAGGACCTTCATCTTGGGGCTCATCATACACAACATTTTAAGATATTTAGCAAATATACTTCGGGTTATAACCTTCAGGTATTAAAAGCAATTGATAAGGTTCAGTCACATGCTATGGACGGCGGAACCTATTTTATTGGAATAGATTCAATTCCAGCCGAATCTCCTGTTTATTACGAATTACGTTTGTTTAATAAATCCCTTATTACTCCGCCTCGCAAAAGCAGCTATTGCAGCGGTTCATCTTATACTGCTTTCATAGAGACTCTTAATCAAATCCTTATGAAAAAGAAGGACAAGCTAACAGAGGAGAGGTTTGAAGCCTTAAGAATGCAGGAACCAAATGGCGGCAGAAGGGAAGACTGGGTAAAATTCTGGGGCATTTGGAATGGCGATGGCTTTGGTACACAATTCGCAATGGTCCAATATGCAGCAATGGGTAAAGAGATTAAACCTGAAGATGCAAAACCTGGGGATTTCGTAAATATTTCGTGGAAGACCGGAATTGGACATTCAGTCATATTTCTAGGCTGGTATATTGATAAAAACAACGTAAAGAATATGGTATATTGGTCAAGCCAAAAAGGGACTAATGGATACGGCGATCAGGTTGTACCTTTAGAGAAGATCGAGGAGGTTAAATTCGTACGTCTAACCAATCCTGATAATCTCTTTAAGTTTGATATTAAAAAGGAGATCAACAAAAATATTCCAGGTGATAAAATTAACTGGTAAGATTTTAGCTGATAAAGATTATTAAAAAGCGGATTCAAGCTTCCTGGTTTGAGTCCGCTTTTTTTATACCTGATTCAAAATAATTGAAAATTCAGTTTCTTTTTCTGGCTCCGATCTCACATAGATCTCACCATTATGCCAGTTTACTATTGATTTTACAACAGAAAGTCCTAAGCCAATACCTCCAGTGGCTCTGTTTCTTGAACTTTCGACTCTATAGAACCTATCAAATATCTTCGAAATATACTGTTGTGGAATACCCTCACCATTATTTTTAACAGAGATCTTTACCTTTCTTCCTGGCAGGCAATCTGCTGAAATTATGACTGGAGTATCTGCATACCCATATTTAATTGCATTTTCAACCAGGTTATAAATAGCTTGTCTCATCCACTCAGCATCGATTTCAATAAAGGAATCTTCTTTTATTTCCAGAAATAATTCCATATTCTTATCTTTCCCAAGTATTTGTAGTCCGGATGAGATATTTTCAAGGAAGGTTGATGTTTGTATTTTTGTCTTAGAAAGCTTAACTAATGAATGATCAACTTTTGAAATAAAGAAAAGCTTATCTACGATATTTATCAATCTTAAGGTCTCTTCATAGTTGCTTTGTAGCACTTCTCTATACTGCTCGGCTGTCTTAGGAGAACGCAAAGCAATCTCTAACTCACCACGCAAGATCGTCAAAGGAGTTTTCATTTCATGAGAAGCCGAAATTGAGAACTGGTTCATATATTCAATTGATATTCTGATCCTTTGGATCATCTCATTCAGTCGTCTTACTAACCTTCCATATTCATCATCAAATTCTTCACCTTCTATTTTTTTATTCAGGTTCTGAGCCGTTATTTCATCTGTTTCCTTTATCAATGTATCAATTCTGGCTAGAGATCCGGCTGAGATAACAGATCCGCCAATAATTGAGATAATGAAAAATATCGGGGCTATTATTATATATATATCTTTCAGACTATTGAGAGTTTCATGTATAAGCTCATTAGGAAAGGCAACTATTATTTTATAATTATCTTTGTTTAAGTATGCTCCTCGTATATTTTGCGTAGAAAGCTTTTGATCCTTAAAACTTATAAGCTTAACCCTGCTCTTATCACCAGGTAAAAAACTTAGAGTTTCATTTCCAAGATTTTCTGTTTTAAAAATGATCTTATTCATAAATTCAACCTGAACATATGTGTTCCTGGGATTTAGTGTCACGGCTTCATAAATAAGATCATATACAAGATCTTCAGGAGAAGAATAAACTGAATCGGGTTGAAAATCAGAAAGGTCAACTTTACTATCTGTTACAAAATGAAATATAGCTTCAGCTTGCCTGGTTAATGCTATATCTAGCTGCTGGTTCAAATTTGTATGAACATAATGGTAGATTATCACTCCAATCATTATTTCAAGGACAAGGAAGAGAAGTGAATACCAAAGAGTAGTCTTAAACCTCGTAGTTTTTACGAAATTTATAATTTTATTTATCATTATAAAATTTATATAGTTATTTCATGATATAAAAAAAAGGAGGGCAATAGCCCTCCAAAATATAACACTGAATTCTATAAAATAAGTTTATTTTACTTCTGTCTTTTCAACTTTTTCTTTCTTTTCAACTTTCTTTGCTTTAGGAGCCTTTGTCTTTTCAGCTTTCATTTCTTTCTTTTCAGCTTTAGCTTCGTTCTTCATTTCTTTCTTTTCAGCTTTGGCTTCGTTCTTCATTTCTTTCTTTTCAGCTTTAGCTTTCTTTGCATCTTTTTTAGCTGCTTTTTCATCCATTTTCTTTTCAATCTTTACATCTTTCTTTGCTGGCTTATCCTGTGCAAATGATGTAACATTAGCGCCCCAGAACAAAATTGATGTAGCGACCGCAACTGCTAAAATACGAGCTTTCATTGGATTTCTCCTTGTTTTTTTTGAGATGTTTTAAGTTATTTTTCCATATACATTTTTTATACATATCTAAAATAGAAAAGCAACCTTAAGGAATTCTTAAAGAAAGATTAAAATATTTTAATCTTCAATTATCCTTGATTATATAACCAACACCCCTTACCGTATGCAGAAGCTGTTTATCAAAATCCTTATCAATTTTGTTTCGTAGTTTATTAATATAAACATCAATTACATTTGTATCAGTATCGAAATGATAATCATATACATGTTCAGAGAGTTTTGTCCTGGAAATCACACGGTTTTTATTCCTTAGCAAATATTCCAAAATGGAATATTCCTTTGGAGTCAGCGTTATTTCAATACCGTTTCTTGTTACATTGTGTGTCTGTGTATCTAGTATAAGGTCGGCAGCTTTAAGATGAATTGACTTATCAGTTTCACTTCTTCTAAGAAGAGCCCTTAGGCGAGCAAGAAGTTCCTCAAAGGCAAAAGGTTTAGTAAGATAATCATCTGCTCCTGCGTCAAGTCCTTCAACTTTCTCCTCGATGGTATGCTTAGCAGTTAGCAGAAGGACAGGAGTAGATATCTTTTCTCCCCTAAGTGTCTTTAAAACAGCAATTCCATCTTTTTGAGGAAGCATGATATCAAGCAAAATGACGTCATATTCCTCGTTTAAGGCCATCGATTCGCCCGTTTTACCGTCGTATGCTACATCGACAGTATAATACTCCTCTTCAAGACCTCTCTTGATAAAGGAAGATACTTTTTTTTCGTCTTCTATTATAAGTACTTTCATGTGGAGAAAATAATAAAAAAAAAGGAGAGTTAAAAACTCTCCAGTTAAAGCATTTTTCAAGTGAACGAATCAAAAATACTTATTACTTTTTGGTGTTGTCTGATTTATTAGTACTTGTGCTTGTGTTCTCTTTTGACTGTGAAGCTTTGTGTTTCTTATGATGGCTTACCTTACCAGTCTTTGTCTTTGTGGAATCAGATTTCATTGTCATAGAGGAACTATGACCTTTTTTATGCTCAACTTTTGTCTCTGTCTTTGTCGGTTTTTTTGATGTATTATCCTGGGCAAAAGCAGCATTATTGATACCCCAAAAGAGCATTCCTGAAACAAGTGCTAAAGCAAAAATACGTGTCTTCATGATTTTTCTCCTTATTATTGTGTAACTATTTTTTTCTGCTTGCATATTCAAATTAGAAAAGAAATATTAATTAAATCTTAAGAACACATTAAAATATTTTAATAATTTTTCCTTTATCTCTATTTTCTTTGTTTGCCAAAACAATTATAATAACAATCTTGAATTTTGATTTTTACTTTTAAGCCCATTTTATTTGGAAAACAGCTTAAAAAATCACAAAACCTTTCGAATATAAATTTGTAAATAATAAGCATTGTTTTATGGAAGACAGCCAGATTTTTGAAAGAATAAAAGATGTTTTAAGAGGGAAGGTCGAAACTTTTCTCGAAAAAGTAACACCTGTTTACCAGGCGTTGAACTGGGAATGGAATATCAATGGGGAAAAGCGCGTTCCTAATGAAGAAGACGTCATGTTTAAGCTTTATAACCTTATTGACGCACTTGAATTCAATAAAAAGGGATACTGGACTGCTTCTTGCGGACTTAAGGTTCAGTACAAATTTACTAAAAGCGGAATAGATATCTCAATGACTTTTACAAAGGAAATCTCTGACAAGGGAATCTACAATTTCTAGACCTGTATTTGTTTACATATTTATTTAATTGTAATATTTTTCAGATTATTCTATAGTGTTAGTTTTTTTTGATCCTATCATCTTTTCTACCTGTATAAATTTACCCCAATTCTTTATATTTTCTATTTAAAATTAATGAATTTACGGATATTTGATGTTTTCTGACGAAATAGAGGGAAGAGTAACAAGAATTACTTTCTTTAATCCTTCAAACAACTATACAATTGCAAAAATAAGAACTTCAAACGATAAACAAGTTACAATTGTTGGAAATCTGCCTGCTCTTAATGAGGGAGAATCCTTAAAGGTTAGAGGTTACTGGAAGACACATGAAAAGTTTGGCGAGCAGTTCATGATAGAATCTTTCGAATTCTTTAACCCGGATACACTTGAGGAGATTGAGGAATATCTTGCCTCTGGCAATTTTGAAGGAATAAAGAAATCACTTGCAAAAAAAATTGTAAAGAAGTTTGGAGAAAATACTTTAGATATACTCGACCATGATATAACCAGGCTAAATGAAGTATCCCGTATTTCAAAGGATAAGATAGAGATAATTAAAAATAGTTGGAATGACCAAAGGGAATTCAGAAAAGCTATTATCTTTCTGCAAAATCTTGGCTTAAATTCAAATCTTGCAGTAAAGATCTTTAGTTTATATAAAAAAGATACAGAAGCCATAATTAATTCAAACCCATACAGGCTTTTGGAAGATTTCCCGGGTTTTACCTTTAATCTGGCAGATCAACTAGCCGGGCAGTTAGGATTTACCTCTGTTTCCAGGCAAAGGCTCGAAGCAGGCATCATCTATACACTCAGAAGGCTTTCAGATGAAGGCCATACTTTCTACCCAAGTCATCTCTTCACTAGTGAATGCATGAGATTTTTAAGTACAGATTACGACACACTCGATAACGCCCTATGTGACTTAAAGGCACAAGGACTTATATCAGAAGAAAGTAGTATAGATGAACTTACAGGTGAATACTCTTCAGCTGTTTTTCTTTCAGAATTTTATTATGCCGAGATCTCAATACGTAATAAACTTAGAACATTATTAGATTCAGATAATGGATTTAGTGATAGTGTCTTAAAAGATTTATCATTATACCTTGAAAATGACGATCAGATAATTTTAGCAGAAGCTCAAAAAGAGGCTATAAAAGCAGCATTTAAAAACAAGGTGGTCGTTATTACCGGGGGCCCGGGTACGGGGAAAACGACTATCATCAAATCAATACTTTTTCTTACACAAAGAATGAAAAAGAAAGCGGTTCTGGCTGCACCTACGGGACGGGCCGCTAAGAGAATGTCTGAGGCCACGAATCATGAGGCAAAAACTATCCACAGACTACTTGAGTATGTCCCTACCGATAGAATTTTCAGTAAAGGGGAAGATGATCCCCTGGAGGCCGATTTTGTCATAGTTGACGAGTGCTCAATGATTGATACATTACTTCTAAAGAGCCTTCTTGATGCTATACCGCATGGAGCAAGTCTTGTAATGGTTGGAGATTCAAACCAGCTTCCTTCTGTTGGGGCAGGAAATGTTCTTAAAGATATTATTGATTCTGAGACTGTTCCTGTTATTGCTTTAACTGAGATCTTCAGACAATCAAAAGAAAGTATGATAGTGCTTAATGCTCACCGGATAAATAACGGTAATCTTCCTCTTTTATCTAATAATGAATACTTAGATTTCCAGTTCCTCCAATTGCCAAATAGCGAGGATGTGTTAGGCAAGATAATTGAACTTTGCTGTTCCGAATTACCCGATAACTTTGGCTTTAATCCACTAAGTGATATTCAGGTCTTGTCGCCAATGCATAAAGGTGTTACTGGGGTTACAAACTTAAACGTTGAGTTACAAAAGGCTCTGAATGGTTCTGATCAGGAAATAAAATTCGCAGATAAAACCTTTAAGATAGGGGATAAAGTGATGCAGAACCGCAACAATTATCAAAAGGAAATTTTTAACGGTGATATTGGACAGGTATATCTTATTGATAATAAGAAGAAGACTCTGACTGCAAATTTTGATGGACGCTTGGTAAACTATGATTACCCCGAGCTGGATGAACTAATGCTGGCATATGCCATTTCTGTACACAAATCACAAGGCAGTGAATACCCTGTTGTAATAATGCCAATAATAAAAGAGCATTTCAGACTTCTTCAAAGAAATTTACTTTATACGGGAATTACCAGAAGCAGAAAAATGGTAATACTTATAGGTACTGCTGAAATGCTTTCATATTCAATTAGAAATAACAGAGCCGTTAAAAGATACACCTATTTAAAAGAAAGGTTAATGGGACTCTAAAAAAAGCGGCAGATTACTGCCGCCTCAAAAAAAACTAATAACTTATAAATGTAAAATATTCTTCCGGGAGGCATCTTCTGGCTTTCTCTGCCGCATCTAAATCTTTGAAGATCCCAAAAACAGTAGAGCCGCTGCCTGTCATTAAAGAAAATATTGCGCCCATCTTATACATCTCATCCTTAATTGATTTAACCTGAGGAAATGAAGTAAAAACAAAATCTTCAAAATCATTTCGCACATTTTTTATAAGATCAGCAGACTGTGTAAGATCGAAATGCTCTAAATTTCTTAGATTGAATTCTGACTTATGCGGCTTTATATTCTGATAGGCAGACTTTGTTGAAACATGTATTCCAGGATTAACAATTAGTATTGGTAGACTAATGTGAAAATCTATAAGGCTAAGCTCTTCACCTCTGGACTGCGCAAATGATGGTTTTGGTTTAATAAAAAATGGCACATCTGAACCAAGTTTTAATGCAAGTCTCAAAAGCGTAGGATTATCAACTTTAAGGTCGAACATTTCATTTAATGAGATCAGTGTAGTTGCAGCATCTGAACTTCCGCCTCCCATGCCTGCACCCATTGGAATGTTTTTCTTAAGATCTATCTTTACATTTATTTTTTTACCTGTAAGATCCTCTAACAGATCTTTAGCTTTTATTATAAGATTATCTTCATTATTAAGATCTTCATTATCCGTAGTTAAAATAAAATTATCACTTGGCATAAAAAACATTTCGTCATAAAGATCATAGATAGGGTAGAAGATTGTCTCAAGATTATGATATCCATCTTCTCGCTTGGAAGTGATATAGAGTCCAAAATTTATCTTTGCAGGTGCTTTTATTTCAAGATAATCCATTTAGTTGTTTCCTGATTTCTTTTATATGTTTATAGTTTGAGCCGCAACAAGCTCCAATAAAACTTGGGCAATACTTAAGCAAATTCTTCATATACTCCCAATAATCATATTCATCTATACCACAGTTTATAAATTCGTCTGTATAGTTTCCTGATCCGCAATTCAAATAAACGCCCCAGTTATTCTGAAGAATGTTTAATTGGAAGTCATTCTTTAAGAAAAATTTTTCAAATGTTACAGGTAAGATGCAATTAAATCCAATTGCAAGAGGATCATATGATAACACAAATGACATTACATCATAAATATCTTCTCCCGAAAGAAGAAGCATTTCTTCTGTAAAAAATAAGCTAAGGACAAACGGATAGTTGTTTTCACTGCAGTACTTACAAATTATCTCTATCTCATCCATATGACTTTGTGTTTCATTTAAGATGAAATTACTACCATATTCTACAAGCAGGTCTATATGTTCTTTGTGATTGCTCTCAAGAAGGTTTCTGCTTATTGTACGTTCCTTCTGATAACAGTCTTCTGCCGGAGCATTTGATCCAGCAATAAAAACTGACTTATCTTTAGCAGCTTCTTTTGCAAGCCTGAGACCTTCCCTAACCAGATCTTTGCTGCTTAAGCTTATTGATGAACTTCTTACAGCCAGAGGATTTGATCTAAAAGTATTTGTCGTTATTATATCAGCCCCGGCCTCAATGTATTCCAGATGGATTTTCTTTACAATCTCTGGATTTGTTATACTAACCAGACTTGTCCAGAGGTGACTATCACTTTTTATTCCCAATTGCTGCAAAAGACTTCCCATAGCCCCATCAAGTATTAGCGGGCGGCAGGATTGCCTTGAAAGATCAAACAAGCTTTTAACTTCAGAATGCATTAAGCCTACCCCTTTAAGGTCTATACTTTCACATTCTCAAAATAACCTACTACTTCTTTTTCAATCCTGCCAAGATCGATTGCCTCGATACATTCCAGGTTAAATGGACAGGATTTTTTCCAGCATGGAGCACAATCCAGATTTTCCGGGAAAAGCTTTACTCCACGGCCATAAAGTTCAATTTCTGTCCAGCAGCTTAAGCCAAACCATGCAATTACATATTTTTTTAGTGCTATTGCAAGGTGCATCCCGAAAGAATCTCCCGTAATAACAACATCCGGAAGACTTTCAAAACATGCGCCCTTCCTTAGTCCAAGATTTGTCGGAGTATTTATGATAGACGTTTTGTAATTTGAAAAGATATCTTCGTTTCTTTCCTGATCCTCCGGACCGCCTAATAGAACGATCTTATACTTGCCATATCTTAGGAAACGGCCTATCAGCTCAATATGCTGCTCTACAGTCATTTTCTTATTAGGATAAAGGTTCGAGCAACCTGTATTAAAACCTATAACATGGTCTCCATCCTTTATTCCAACTTTCTTTTTATATGTTTCAATAAAACTCTTTTCTTCTTCGGTAAAACAAAAGATGTAGTCGTCTTTCTGATAATCAATTTCAAAGGTTTCTGCCAGATATTCCTGTCCTGTCCTTTGATTCATCTTAAATTTAAGATGATCATCCATTCCTAAACGATAATTATACTCGGCTCCGGGATTCAAAGGAGTTATCTGCCCATTTGTATTTATTCCAAATCCAAGTCTGTTTTTTGCGTTTACACTTATGGCCAGAGCTCCCGAACGGCTCGACTTATCGACATTCATTACATAGTCGAATTCCATTTGCGATAGGACCGACAAAGTCTCAAAGTCATATGGCATTACTTTATCAATCAAAGGATTGTTCTGAAGAAGCGGAACAGCTATTTTCAAAGTAACCCAGTAAATAGTAGACTCCGGAAACTTCCTCTTGATTCCGTGAAGCTGAGCCGTTGTCATTAAAACATCTCCCATTGCATCAAGGTTAATGATCAATATTTTTGTCCCGATTGGAAGATAGTCTTTGCATCCATCGACTTGACAATCATGCCCTGGAAAACAAGGTTTATAACCTGTAAATCTTTTGCAGCTTGGAATTTGGTAGTTCATAGGTTCTTTTCTAAAAATGGTTTAAATTTTGTTATTGTTTGTTCGAATGTAATTTCATCAAGATTGTATTTCTCAGTAATAATACAATCAAAATCAGATCTGTATGGAGACCATATCATATCTTTTGTCTGAAATTTTACATAAAGACCAAATACCGGAATCCTGAAGGCTGAGGCTAAATGAATTACTGAAGTATCTGGTGTAAATAAAAGATCCAGCGATGAAATGACAGATGCAAATTCATCAAAAGAAGGGGAGTAAATTATTTTTTTACTATCATTCTTTACAATTTGCAATGCCAGATTAATATCCTTTGGTGAACAGATGACAATCACATTGACATCGTAATTAGCTAAAAATGCAAGTAGCTTCTGAAATCT
>JAUZPB010000105.1 GCA_030706145.1 Bacteroidota bacterium | reverse complement strand
ACCATTATAAAAGACTAGTATCAATTAGAAACGCAAATCCGGCACTTCAGCTCGGCGACTATAAGACGATCCTGACAGACGATGGAAAAGAGCTCTATGGCTTCTCAAGAAGCTATAAAGGAGAAACGATTTTTGTTGTCCTAAATAATAGTAATAATGAGCAGACAGTTTCCATTCCAGTAAAGGGGAGGTATAGTTATAAAGATGCTATGAGCTCAGGAAGCATTTATGATAAAGTGAAAGGGAAAATAAAATTAACAATTCCTGCAAAATGGGGAAGTATACTAATTCCCGATAAGGAAGCTAAAAAACAGGGAAAGTAAAACGGTGAAAAAATTAGAGAAGCTGAGAAATTAAAGAGGTAAATAAAAAAGTTAAATTTGAGTAAGTGAAAAAGAAAGGGAGATGGGGGAAAAGAATAAATTCCCCCAATCTCCCTTTCTTTTAATAATTCTTTAATATTCGTCTGTAGATTCCATTTCTGGAACTTCGAGATGAACAAGTTTGGATGATACACCGGCAATAAGGCTAATTTTCCTTGACAGTTCCTCTTTCTGCTCCTCATCTCCTACAAGCTCAAGCATTAAAAGTCCCTGATCTGAGCAGTTGTCTAGAAGACCATCATGAACCCCTAACCTTGTTTTTATTATGCATCCCCAGCCTGTTAAAACCTTTTGGACATTAACGGCAGATTCTTTTCTACTGCCAACTAGTACCAGCAACACTGACTTCTTCATAAAAGTAGCTCCCGCGTTTTTAATTTGGTATTTCAGTTTAGAGATAGTTTAGGATTTTTGTCCTAAAACAAACGAACATTTGAAAATTAAATATCTGTTTTTATTATTAACTCCTTTAATTGTCTTTTAGGTACATGGTGATGAGACTGCTCGTCGCGCCAATATTTTACATCACCATTTTGGCCAAGCTGTTCAATTTCAACGATCTCTTTTGGTTTTCCCAAAGCGATGGCAAGAAGTATATCATATTTTTCCGGTATATTCAATTTATTTCTTAGCTCTTTTTTCTGTATCGAGGCTATTATACATCCGCCCAGGCCTTTTTCAACAGTACCGAGTAAAATGCTTTGGCAGGCAATGCCATGATCACATCCAAATGAGTTTGTTATAGTCTTATCGCCAAGGATTATTATATATGCCGAAGGTCTTTCTCCTTCAACCGGTCCGGTCCAGTCCTTTAGGTATCCTGCCCATGAAAGGTGAGGGAAGATGAGTCCATTAGTATGCTCATCAGAAGAAATATAATATTTAAGTGGCTGAAGATTGGCTGCCGAAGCAGAAAGCCTTGCAAGGTCAACCAGCTCTTCAAGAGTGGAGATTTCAACTTTTTCTTGTTGATGAAATCTCCTGTAACTGCGGTTCTTTATTATTAAATCCTTTAACACACTTTTCCTCTCTAAAGAGAGATTAAATATAAACTATATCTATACTTTTTTTCGTATCCTATTCTTCAGAAGAATTTGAGTCAGTTTTTGAAGAGGATCTGCGTTCAATAATTTCAATTATGGTTTTAGCAAGTTCTTCCGGAATAATTTCAGTATAAAGGAACCGGCTTCCAACACATCCTAACGCGCCAAGTGTACAAGCAAAGGGTAAAAGATATTTCAGGCTGAACTCTGCCCAGAAATATACTACCGGTGCCCAGCCAATCAGTATTGCCAATGTGTTTAATATAATTGTCCTAAGGACAATTTGTCGCGATTTTGTGCCATAAGTGATCTTGTAATAAGGGAAATTAATAAATACAAAAAGGATCATTAAGGCAACTGTAAAAGCAACACACGTAAGATATGTTTTTATGTCCATTAAACAAATCCTTTTCTTAAATTTTCCAATAAATGTTTCTTTTATTGCACATAAGCAGAACTACCCACAAAATGGCTGTCCACAAGAGTCCTACGAACATACCCATCCAGCCCGTATGCCCTGTAAGATACATTTTAAAGCCGAGAGCATAAAGGAACATCCTTACAAAAGGCTGCAGGAAATAACCCAGAAGGGCGTTTGAACCAAAGACTATAAACGGATATGCCCAGGCCTGTATCTGTGCTACATCCATTATAAGGAAGAAGATAAGAAACGTAAAGGCACCAATTCCTGAGGTAAAGAGTGCATAAGAGCTGGAGACAGTTGCTTTGTTCATTGCAAAAACCGGCCAGCTATAAAGGTGAAGTATGTAACCTGCGAGGCAGAATACAGTTCCAATAATAATGGACTGTGTAATTATTTTTTTTGTTGAATGAGACAAAATTGCTTCGCCAAGAAGAGTTCCTGTAACTGTTATTATTCCATAGGAAATTGATGCCCATGGTGTGCAATGTACAGTAAGCGGCAGCCATGGATCTCCTCCCAGGTTTGCAATGCTAAGAGCTGTAGCCTTTGGATCTCCAAGGTGTGTCCACCAGGGGAATGTAAGTGACATATATTGATGAAATGCAGCTACTACAAATATAGCGACCCAGCGCCAGTTTGGCTTAAGAAGCATAAATGCTGCTCCCATAAGGTAAGCAATTGCTATAGCCTGGAGTATGCCCCACCAGTATGAAAGTCCAAGTATAAGGGATATGTATATGACACCAAGAGCAATTAACATGGCAACTCTTGTCCCAACGTGCTTCCACCAGAGAATCCCACTTCTGCTTTTTTTGCTGAAAGGAATTACCAGGCCGACAATAAAGACGAAAAATGGGGCTACAAGGTCTGTAAATGTCAGGCCTATTCCTGTAAGGTTGCCTTCTGCATCAGCTGCATGATGAAAAGTAGAGACTACAGGGCTACCGAACCAGGACATAGCAAAAGGAAGGTCTTTATAACCAGCAACCTGTATAACAAAGATCATTGCAAGCATTGTAAAACCGCGGAATGCATCGACAGAAGCTATTCTTTTCTTTTTATTTGGAGTTTCTGCCTGATTGGCCTGCTTTATTTCTTTTGAGGAGTTAGAAGTTTTTAAGTTTGTAGTTGTTTCCATATACCTTTTTCCCACTTGAATGGCTGAGATTATGACTTTTTCGAGATTGTTTTTCTTGAGATTATTTTTTTAAGAACAGAATTTTATGGCCTTGAAAGCTAATGCAAAAATTAAATAATATATTCCTGAAACGAAATAGTACACCTTAAAAAATCACATCTATTAATTTATCATTTAACACTTAACTTTCATGACACTAGCTACCCTGGAGTTGGCTGTGTTTTTACTTAGTTTTTCAACCATATCTTTGTTATATTTGTAGCTTAAAACAGATAGAGAAAATCAAAAAATGGAATTGATAGAAAAGTTAAGAGCAGTTAAGGAAAAATTCGAGAAGATAAACGAACAGCTCTCGGACCCGGATATTGTTAATAACCAGGAGAAGCTCATTGCTCTCAGTAAAGAAAGAAGCGAGCTAATAGAGGTTGTAGAAGCTTTCGATAAGTATGATATGGTTCTCAGGAACATAGAGGGCAACCATGAGATTATCGAAAAAGGGGAAGACAAGGAACTTGCCGAGATGGCAGAATCTGAGCTGGCAGAATTGAAGAATGAAAAGGAAAAGCTGGAAGAAGAAATAAAATATATACTTATACCAAAAGATCCCAACGATAACAAAGACGTAATTGTTGAAGTACGTGCAGGAACAGGTGGTGATGAGGCTGGATTGTTTGCTTTTGACCTTTATAGAATGTATTCACGTTTTGCCGAAGTAAAGGGCTGGAAAAAAGAAATTATTGACATTAGTGAATCCGGGCTGGGTGGAATAAAAGAAGTCGTTTTCTCCTTAAATGGCCAGGGGGTCTATGGCGATCTTAAATTTGAAAACGGAGTTCACAGGGTCCAGAGAGTTCCTGTAACTGAGACTAATGGAAGGGTTCATACTTCTGCTGCTACGGTTGTTGTTATGCCCGAGGTTGAAGACGTGCAGATAGATATTGATCCAAATGAATTAAGAATAGATGTCTACCGTTCAGGCGGTGCTGGTGGTCAGAACGTAAATAAGGTCGAGACTGCTATAAGGATCACTCATATTCCCACAGGCATTGTTGTCCAGTGCCAGGATGAGCGTTCGCAGCTTAAGAACAGGCAGAAGGCTATGAAGGTCTTAAGGGCCCGTCTATATGATATGAAGCAAAAGGAACAGAGTGATGAGATCGCGGCTCAAAGAAAATCAATCGTAAGAAGCGGCGATAGAAGTGATAAGATCAGAACATATAACTTTCCTCAAAACAGAGTAACCGACCATAGGATTGGTCTTACATTATACAACCTTTCAGGTATAATTGAAGGGGACTTATCAGAGCTTATAGAACAGCTTAAACTGGCCGACAGGACAGAAAAGCTAAATAGTAATGTAGAGGTCTGATTTACATTTTTTCTGGCGTGTGCAAAAATTTAATAGAAAGGCGGCTCATTAACAAGGTCGCCTTTCTATTAAATTTCCTTTTATCTTTTCTTTGATTGCTAGTTACTTTCTTTTAATTATTCTCTTTATCCCTGAAATTTTCCAGGAACTTTATAAGAGAGAATAATACAAATCCTAGCGCTGAAAGAGCAATATCAGCTATATCGATTGAAAAGGACTTCTGGTTTCCTATAAATACGCTTATGTACTTAATGGCAGCCAGAAAACTAAAAAATACGGCAAAACCAAAAAGTCCGCTTTTTGCCGGATTTAACAGATATTGTCTAAAGACTGTAAGAGAAGGAACTGTTTCGTTGAGCGTTTCCCTTTCCGTTGTTGAGATTTCTTCCATAATTACCCTTCCTGAAATACTTTTTTCCTGACGTGATCAAAAATGTGATATGATTAAGATCGCTTCTATACAAAACTTTATTTTTACTACATTATATATAGCCGAAAAAAGGGCAACTTCGGAAAATTATTTTTATTTTTTTCTTGTAAGTATTTATTTTAGAGTACTTTGTGATCTAGCTCATAAGATCACTTATGAACTGAAGATTCGGTGAATCCGAGCGTGAAATAATTATCTTTAGTATTGCTGTCAGTGGCACAGAGAGTATTGCTCCTATTATTCCCCATATGTATCCCCATAGCAAAAGGGAAAGAAGTATTACAAGTGGATTAAGCCCTAGTCTATGCCCAAATACCCTGGGCTCAATTATATTCCCAAAGATATTGTGCATTATAACAAGTATTGCAGCAATTAAAAGTGCAAGTCCTATTGAACCGAATTGTATCATTGCTATTACTGTAGGCAGTATAACGGCAATCAGGCTGCCAATGTTTGGAATGAAATTGAAAAGGAATGTAAGGACTGACCAGACAATAACAAAATCGACCTTAAAGATAAGCAGTACTATTCCAGTTGCAATGCCAACTGCTAGACTAATAAAAAATTTGGCAACTACATAGTTTTTTATTTGATCTGTGATTTCCTGGAAAGTATCCTGAAGCATTATCTCTTTTTCTTTTTTCGTTTGACCAATGAAAAAGTGCTTCTTATGTATAGTCTCCTCTATATGGATATTTTCACCTTCTGCTTTCGACTCAGTAGTCTTTTCTTCCTTATGTATCTGCTGAGCATCCGGATGTATGTGACTTTTCAGATACCATTTTCTAATTGCCTCGTAGATATTCTTGTGGCCTGTGAAGACAAAAATAAAGAAAAACAGTACAAAAAGAAGTGTGCCGAAAAATGAAAAAGTTGAAGTGAAAATATTTCCTGCAAGTAGGCCGTAATCTACTCCCTTTAGCACCTCTGCTATCTTGAAGTTAAGGAAAGCAGGGTCTTTGATGTGCCACTCTCTTGCTGTATTTGAAACAATATAGTTAAGCTTTCTTTCATAATTTGGCAGTTCTGCGCTCAGCCTTGTAAAGGAATCTATAATAACTGAGGATATGCCGCCAAAGACAAGAATTATTAGCAAAAGATCAATTACAATTAAAAGAGTTTCGGGGATCTTCTTTTTACTTAAGAAGTCATTTAATGGAGTAAAAAGGAAAAACAGAAAATATGCAATTATAAGTGGAATGAATATCTCACTTAATTCCTTTAAGAGGGTAAAGATTACAACAATGCCAATTAGATCTATAAAAAACGCCGTAGAGGCAGAAAATTGCGATTTATTCTGGTCCATTTTATCTAACTGCTGATTATTTTTATTTAATTTATTAGAGTTATAAAAATAATCAATTTAATTATATTTCTCTTATTTAATATCTCTTAGTGATTGTGTTTTATAGGAGAGTTAAATTGCTTAAGTTTGTATCTGTCTTAATAAAGTAGTAAAGAAGAAGAGATGAAACGGGTCCTTTTTATAACCTTTTACTGGCCTCCTTCGGGGAAAGCAACCATACACTGGCCTTTGAAGATAATTGGGCATTTGCCTGAATTTCAGTGGCAGCCTACGGTACTTACGGTCAATGAAGATACATTTTCTGCCAAGGATGAAAGTCTTTTAAGTCAGATTAGCCCGGATCTAGAGGTAATAAAGACCGATTATTTCGATCCTTTTAAGTACTACAGGAAACTCTTAGGCAAAGATCCCAATGAACCACTCGTAGCCTCTGAGACTATATCAAAAACAAATAAGAGTCTGGCTCACAGGCTTTCTATTTGGATCAGGATGAATCTTTTTGTCCCGGATGCAAGGGTAGGCTGGTTTAGGCAGGGAGTCAAAAAGGGGAGTGAATATTTAAGGCAAAACAAAATTGATGCAGTAGTTACAATTGGACCTCCGCACAGCACACACCTTATCGGTATGCGCCTTGCAAAGAAGTTTTCAATTCCTTTTATTCCGGTTTTGATTGACCCCTGGGTAGATATAGTCTATTACAGGGACTTTAAGAGAAATCCTCTTACTCTTTTAATTGATAATTACTTTGAAAAAGCTGTCATGAAAAAAGCTTCGCGTGTGGTTTTTGTTACCAGAAATACACTGGAAGATTTTAGCAATAAATATCCATTTATAAAAGACAAGTCAGTTGTTCTTTACTGGGGCTTTAACGAAGAAAGCTTTTCCTCTATAAAAGAAGAGCAGCTCAAAAAGGGGGAGTCAAAGGTACTGCTTCATGCCGGTAACATTTTTGATTATCAGAACCAGGTGCAGTTCTGGAAAACAATAAAAGAGGAAGTTAATTTAGGCAAAGATATAAGGCTTAAGTTTATTGGTACAGTAGGACCGAAAATAAAACAGACAATAGAAGAGCTTGGACTATCAGATAGAACAGAATACTCTGGTTTTCTACCCTATGATGAAGTAGCCTCTGAGATGGCAGCGGCTTCATATCTGCTGGTTTGTGCAAGCGAAAAAAGGCATGTGCCTGGAAAACTCTTTGAATATCTAAGAGCAGGCAGACCAATCATTGCTTTCGGCGATGATAACGATGAGGTAAAAAGAATTCTTGAACAGGCAAATGCTGGTATGCTATTTAAGTATAATGAAAGTGCAAAAGAATTCTTTGAAAAAGCCGGATCTTTTGCTACAAATAAAGAAAATATAAAGCAATATGACAGAAAGAATATTGCAGAGTCTTTTGCCAGGCTGCTTAATAGCAGCAGCATACCTTCAAAATAGTAGTAGTAATAGATAAAAGGAAAAGCTTTAGCTTTTATATTAGAATATCTGTTAATAAGAGATAGCTTTAATAAGCTATCTTACTTAATAATTAAGCTGTCAAAGAGTCTATAGTAATTTCCGGCCATATTCTTTAAGGAAAAATTTTCTACTGCAAACTTTCTCGCGCTTTCACTTAAGCTTCTTAGCTTTTCTTCATCAAAAAGGACCTCAAGAGTTTTTCCGGCAAAGTCATTTAAGTCAAAAGGTTTAATAAGCCTGCCTGAAACCTTATCCTTAATTATCTCAGAGCAGCCTCCCACATCAAATGTAACAGAAGGGGTAGCGCAGGCAATTGCCTCAATAAGAGCATTTGAAAGGTTATCTGCCCGTGTTGGATAGATGAACATATCGGACGCAGAAAGACATTCTGCCATTTTCTCCTCCTTGTCAATATAGCCAGCCGAATGGACAATGAAATTCTCAAGTGATGAGATCTCATCTAGTTTTCCTATTCCCAAAATAAGAAGGTGCACTTTTGTCTTTAATGTGCTATTCATTATCCTTAAGATTTCAATGAGGTCTTTTCCTCCCTTATATGGATTACCTTTTAGCTTCTCGGCCGAGAACATAAGCAGCTTTGCATCTTCTGGTATACCGAGTCTTTTTCTTGAGATGGATTTATTTTGGGGAGAGAATCTCTCCATATCTATACCATTAAAGATCTGATGTATTTTTTTTCCCTCAAAAACCGGACTTTCTTTTGCAAGGTTAAATAGCCACATTGAAGGAGTTACAATGGTAAGGTTCGATCTGCTATAGACATTCTTTTTTTGCTTAAGAAGAAACTTGCCAGTATTTATTCCAATTGAAGGGAATATCTTTGTGTTTTGCCGGGAGTTCTTCATCTGCTTCCAGGACTCATCTCCAAACGTATGGGCAGCATTACCCGTAAAGGCCCACATATCATGGAGTGTCCAGACAACGGGGGCCGATCTGGATATTTCCTCAAACATGCCAATGGTAAAATAGCCTCCTAATGTATTATGAAGACTTATTATATCAGGTTTTATTTCTTTGATCTTCCTTCTTATGACAGAAGGTGAGATAGGTAGTATCTGGTACTGAAGCCCAAGAATGTTTGTAGCGATATTAAACCATCTTTCAAAGGACTGCTCAAAGCTGTTTTTTCTGGTAGGGAAGACGTTTTCCTTTTCGGAACGCTTTGTCCTGACTACAAAATAATTTTCTGTATTGAAATATTTTTCAAGCCCATCTCCAAGGCGCATTGCTGCAATAGCGGCGCCGCCGATAATATCTGAGATGTTAATAAAAAGGATTTTCAAGACCTTATCCCCAGGGAAAATATTGTTGCAGGCAAATTTATTTGATTTAAAGTGATTTTTCTACAAAATAAAATATTATTATTATTTTTTTATTGTTCTTAAATATTGAATTTTCTATCAGTACAGGCTTTACTATACAGGATCCTATAATGGGGGACTTGCTATTGCCCTGGCAACAAAGGCATTATAGTTTTTTTGTGAAAGCTCTTTATTTAACACACTCCCGGGCTTTTTTAGCCCGGGGAACTATATAAAAAAGTAGTTTTATGCGCAGGCAAGTTTTTTCTTAAGCGTAGGCAATAAGCGTAAGTTCAGAAAAAAGCTCAGGCCAGTTAACTGCAAGTTTATCATCAAAATTCTCACCTAAAAGGCGACTGCTAAAATACCCGAGTTTTTTTACAGATGTAAAACCGCACCTTCCCAAAAGCATCTTAGTTAAGGCTCCGTATGTAAAGTAGTGCAGGTGTCCTTCATCATAAAGATCGACTGGCTTATTGTCATATGTTGTAAGCCCCTCGTTTTTTGAGGCGGTCGAAGGGAAAATACCTCTTAAAAGCTTTAGCCTGCGGTGAAACAGTGCCATATTAGGCGTGTCGATGTAAACAAAACCTCCAGGCTTTAGGAGTTCTCTGACTCTTTGCATTGCACCTAAGGGATCTACCAGATGCTCAATTAGTGCCATCATTATAACGGCATCATATTTGGGAAGTTCATTTACCTGTATGTCTTCACAGTTAATTTGCACAACGTTTAGCCTTGGGTCAGTAAGGCTTTTTTTCATGCCTTCAACCCTTACACTTGAAAAGTCACTTATAGTGTATGAGGAAAAATCCATCTTTGCAGCCATAAAGCTGCGAGCTAGAGTGCCAGAGCCTGCACCAAGCTCAAGAATGCTTCCACCTTTGAAAAACTGAGGAAAATATTTTAGAGATGCTTCTATCCTTGTATGTGGATATTTCTTTGCAACAAGAAAATCCTCTGTCTTTTCTTCAGCCTCGATTTTATATTTTTCGTTATAATGCTTAATTAGTCTTTGCTGAGCCTGCATTTACTTTTCCTCTTTTTTTATAGTTGCGGGTTTATTTTTTCCCCCCGGCCTATTATCTTAAATGAGCTTCCAAATACTTTGTAAACTGACCAAGTACATTATTATATGAATATTCAGTAAGAGTCCTTTTCTGTCCTGCCTGTGCAATTGCTTTTCTTTCTTCTTCATGTTCAAGAAGGTAGAGAATCTTCTCAAGGCATTCTTCATTAGACTTGAAGACTGAGACTTCTTTGTCAAGCTCAAAAAAGTCTTTTAGGTTTTCCTTCCAATCTGTAAGCAGGCATGTTCCGGCACCGGTTGCCTCAAAGAGCCTCATATTACCGCCTTTTCTTATGACTATGTCGCCGTGGAAATTAAGTGTAATCTTTGAATCTGCCAGTACCTGGTACATTTCAACTCCGTAGACGGCACCTTTTCTAACCTTATCAATATAGTTTGAATAAGATATATCTTTCCACTGTCCATTGCGCATAAGTTTTGACAGAGCCCACATATGGCCTGCAAATCCTTTATGAAGAATAACCGGTGACCAGATGTCAAGTTTTGTATGTTTTGAAAGTTCCGTTATTAGTCTTAGGCGCTGGCTATGTAGCCCTTTAAATGGATAGAAAGAACCTACAAAGGAAACATTGTATTTAGGCTCTCTTGCCTGAATCTTCTTTAAGATATCGCTTTCAAAAGCATATGGCAAAAAATATCCCTGGTAGCCATGATCCGTATAATATTTAACCGTATCGTCGATGCATGAGAGTATGGAATCGCAGCCTGTAAAAAATCCAGCATCATGTTTTAACGTTCCGTCATAGCCCATTATATATTTTATTCTGGGGTGACTTCTGCGTATCTTCAGACGGAACTCCGGACTAATATCTGCATGCGAAAACCAGACGTCGGGTTTATACTCGGCTATCTGAGCCTCAAGAATTGATTCCTGCCAGTTATTTTCCGTATAATTTACATTGTGTTCCTTTGCCCACTGTTTCTGCATATATTCATTGTTGATCACAATCTCTTCGACAGAATATTTGCCGGTTGCCTCAAGATGTGTTTTCCAGAAATCAGCCCAGGCAAAGCAGTCAGCCATTATTGCATTATACTGTTCCTTGTAGCTGGCTTGCTTTAAGTTGGGATGCTTATCATAAAAATCTTTAATATAATATTTATAATAAGCCGAGGTTTTAATAAGCTTTATATTATTCATTTTTCCTGTTAAAAGATTAGCTTCCTTTTATGAACTTCATTTTGTAATTCTACCGTTATGATCTTTTCATTAAGATCATAATGATTTATTAAAATATTGAATTTAATTTTACCCTTAGGATCTCTTTTGATTGTCTAATTATCTCTTTTAACTCATCTTTCCCAATTAATATTTTAACAATAATAAAGGCCGAAACAAACCATAGTGCCGCCTTTATAATATTCTTTGCAAAAAGTCCTAAGCCGGAGAAGTTTCCAAGAGAAAATATAAATAAAACGAAAACTGCCGGAAAAATAAATGCCGGTATAATTCTTTTCCACTGATGAGGAATATAAAAGAGCTTCTGACTAAAATACATATTTGTAATTAGTATCAAAGTGGCGCTTGTAAGTGTAGCTAGGGCGGCTCCAATTATTCCAAAGAAAGGTATAAATACAAAGCAAAGTATGGTATTAACTACGGCAGCAATAATGTTTATCGTGGCCATTGTCTTTGTCTTTTTTGCAATCTGAAGTCCCGGAGTAAATATCTGCATTGATAAAAATAGCGTTGCAAAGGATATGATTGGGATTACTTTTGTCGCTCCGAAATAAGCAGGTGTTGTAAATACCTTCAAGGCTTCAATTGAGAAGATCGACAGTGCCATAACAAAGCTGAAGGAGACAACAAGAAAATATCGGAATATCTTTTCTATCTGCTTTGGTGTATCACTTGACTTATAGCTCTGGTAAATAAGTGGCAGAAGTGCTGTCTGAAATCCTACAAGTACAATATTTATCATTGAAGCAAATGAGTAAGCTCTTCCGAAGACGGCCTCAAAATCAAGCGACATTAAATTTCTTATGGCTATTCTGTCGATATAGTTTAAGACAATTGTGCCTATGCTTGCTGGTATCAGTGGAATTGAAAACCAGAGCATCTCTTTTAATTTTTCCCAGTTAAATACCGTTTTGTAGTTGTAACGCGAAAAATACCAGCTTAAGAATATTGCTACTACATAGCCTATTATAAGTCCTGTCAATACTCCCATTATACCTGCTTTGAAGACTAAGAGAAGCAATATTGTAGAGGTAGAAGAGACAATTGTAAAGGCAATTCCAACTAGAACAAACAGTTTTGATTTAAGATAAAACCTGAGCTGGTTCTGAAGATATAAAAGCAATCCACTGCCGAAGGTTGAGACCATTGCAAACTGAAATATCCTGGGCGAGTATTCCTGTCCTACGATCAGGCGGCTAAGTGAATCTGAAAACAAAAGTGAAAGAACAAGAAAGATGCTATACATAACAATTACAAACCAGAAGGAAGTAGATGAGTAGAGTACTTTTTCATCCTCAGTTTTTGCATCTGAATAGTAGCGGGCAAATCCTTGTGTTATCTCCATTGCAACTGTTACATTTACAAGATTTTGTACAATAAGAAGAATATCATAGATCCCATATTCAGCCTTTGCCAGTTGTCTTGTGTATATAGGCAGTAATATAACCTGTATTCCGCGGGTAAGTATAGGTCCTAAAGAATAAATAGCGCTGTCTTTAAAAAATCTTTTGGTCAGGTGGTTCATATATTCTCTTAGCTTACTCCAAAATTAAAGAGCTATAAAGGACTTTTAATTTTTCTACTTGTTTTGAAAGGTTAAAATCCTTTTTGACCTTTTCGTAAGCATTCAGCCCCATCTGATCATCTAAGGAAAGAGCAGCTTCCATTTTTTTATAATAGCTATCAATGTCTTTTTCATTGACCAAAAATCCGCTTAGACCATCTTCGATCAGCTCAGGAATTCCAGCGTGGTATGTACTTATTGCGGGCATAGCAGTAGCCATTGCTTCTATTATTGCATTTGGAATTCCTTCCTGGTCACCCGATGAGCCTGTGATGCTGTGGTGGACAAATATGTCGTGATCTTCCAGGAAACTAAAAACATCTTTTACAGAGACGGCACCAGGGAAAAAGACCTTTTCACCTATAGCTTCACTTTTGCAAAGAGACTCTATCTCATCTTTTAACGGGCCGCTTCCGGCTAGTGTAAGTGTGCAGTTAGGCTGCCTGTCAAGCAGCTTTCTAAAGGCTTTAACTGTGTAGAGGTGTCCCTTCTTTTCCTGAAAATTAGCTATCTGCAGGAATTTTACTGTCTTACCTGATTTTATTTTCTCTAAAGGTGATTCTCTTTTTACAAATTGAAATTCTTCTAGCGGAATGCCATAGTAGTTTATTGTTATTCTGCCAGAGGGAGCTCCGGCTGAAAGAAGCTTTTTTTTCATATATTCTGAGACGCAGATAATATGCAGCTTTTCATAGCCAAACAGCTCTTTCAGGTTTGAAAGATATATCTTATCTTCGAGCAGCTTTGAGGCATCATAGCCATGGAAAGAAACAAGTAAAGATATGCCGCATTTTTTTGCAAGTGGCAGCACCTGCACTCCTGCCGGGCCAAAGTGGGCATGAATAAGTTTTATGTTCTTATTTTGAATTAAACTTTTCCAGTATGAGCTTTGGGATAAAGATATTGTTGTAAATCTTGAGAAGGCTTTTTTATAAAGGCCGCTATATATCTTTTCGGCAAAGTTTTTTTCTTTACTGAAGATTGGAAATCTTTTAGACTGGCCTTGGGTTTCGTCAACAGGCGTAAGAATGGATAGTTCAAAATCTTTTGACAGGCCCGTAAGCTGTCTTTCTACAAATGTCATTTTATCGCCCCAATACCTCTGTAGAAATATTGCAACGGGTAACTTACTATCAGCAGGACTCATAGAGAATATATATTTAATTATTAAATCTTTTACATAATAAGGACAGCAATTGTTTTCTGTTTAGGCTTTTACAGATGAGCAATAAGAACGAGTGTATCTCTTAATGCCGGGTATCTTGTTAAAAGAAACTTATTTACAAGGCTGAATCTTGAAGGCTTGTAACTATGTACAAAATTAAAAGTTTCAACCTTCATACCCGACCTGTCTGTTACCTTTGCCAGTGTATAGGGAGTAAACCAGAAACGGTGATCAGAGTTTATGAACTCTTTATGCTTTAAGACATTTCTGAAGTTAAGCAGTCGGAATGCAAAAGGTACCGTAATTATTACTTTGTCTACATAAGCCTTGTATTTTTCTCTTATTGAACTAAGAAAAAAAACGGGATTATCTATGTGCTCAAGTATTTCTCCTAAGACAAGATAATCCCACTTTTCATTTTTAATCTCAAAGGGCACATCATCTTCTGCTATATCAAGGTAAATTACGTCATCAAAACCAATCTTCCTGATATACTCGATGCCTTCTTTGTTAATATCTATACCAAAACACCTGGTGGCTTTATCCATCAGGCGTTTATGAAACCATGTATTTGACTTTAACTTGCTTTCAAGCGAAGAGAGGTGATCTACACAGCCCAAATGAATTATCTTCTTCGACTGAATTAAATTTTCAACAAAGTCGATCCTTGTCGGAATTGATTTCTCCTTTAGAGAAATAGGGATATATAAACTGTTTGAAAATTTATTCCCGTTTATAAATTCGAGTGTTTCATCTGAGAATTTCATCTTTCCCTTTTCGCTTAGAAAAAAAATTGTGCTTATAAATTTTCTTTCTTTTTATTTGATAAAAACAAACCTACTACAAGTAGTCCAATTACACCAGTACTAAGAATAAGTGCAACATACTTTGTTACTGCAAAACTAACAGGTGCATAAACAAATTCAACTTTGTGGTCACCCTTTGGAACTACAATTCCTCTGAAAGCATGGTTTGTTCTGTATATCTTTGTTTCTTTTCCATCTACATATGCTTTCCATCCCTTTGGATAGTATGTATCGCCAAGGAAGAGGAAGTTATTGCCTGTTGCCTTTGCATTTATTGTAATATGCTCATCTTTATAGCTTACTACATTAACAGATGCCTGCGTTGTATCTGGCCTGTCGACTGCAAGGCTGCCTTCTTCAAGGAATGCTGTTTCCTTTGGATCAAAAGCATTATTCTTTATAAGATTAAGTATCTGTACTGCAGGCTTTGTCTGAACTGTGTTTACAAAGTATGCTCTTGGAAGAACATTGTCGAATTTGTAGAGCACACTTTCAGGTGAGCGGAATACTTCGGTTATTGCAGTAAAATTAACAGGCTTGTCAAATACAACATATTTAACATTGAGCATTCTCCATAGTGTTGGATTAACGACGTTTCCAAGGACGTCAACTATATCCTGGTAAGCCCTTGGCTTAATGCCTGAATAACCAGAGATATCCTGAAGCAGGAAGTATGCATGGAAGTTTGCATTATTACCAACTGCACTGCCATAGGAGCCATCCTGCTTGAGGCTTATTATTCTAAAGGGCTGAGTATCTTTTTGCTCTTTTATGTATGTTACATAATAAGGTTCTTTGAATGCTGCATCTATATCTGCGTTCTGTGTATATTCGGCACCTCTGCTATCGATCCTCCAAAGGTCAAATACTGTAAATGCGATTATTGCAAGGGCAAGAAGGTCTTT
>JAUZPB010000104.1 GCA_030706145.1 Bacteroidota bacterium | reverse complement strand
GAAATTAATGGAGGAAACAGATGGAAAAGAGGAAACTTGGCAAAGGTGGCCCCGAAGTATCAGCTCTTGGCCTTGGGTGTATGGGGATGTCTGACCTTTATGGCGCAGCAGATGAAAAGGAAAGCATTGCTACAATTCATGAGGCCCTGGAATCTGGAATAAATTTACTTGATACGGGTGATTTTTATGGTATGGGACATAATGAGCTACTGCTGAAAGAGGCATTAAAAGGAAAAAACCGTCAAAACGTGCTCCTTAGCGTAAAGTTTGGAGGCATGAGAGATCCGAATGGCTCCTGGCTTGGTTATGATGCTAGGCCTCAGGCTGTTAAAAATTTTCTAGCCTATTCATTAAAAAGACTAGGTACAGATTATATCGACATTTACCGCCCTGCACGCCTTGATCCTAATGTGCCTGTAGAAGAAACAGTAGGGGCTATTTCCGAGATGGTCCAGGCAGGTTATGTAAGATACATTGGCCTTTCTGAGGTCGGAAGTGAAACGCTGCACCGGGCAAGTAAAGTCCACAAAATAAGTGACTTACAGATCGAATATTCTCTTATATCACGTAGTATCGAATCTGAGATCTTGCCAGCTTGCCGTGAGCTTGGAATTGGCATTACAGCCTATGGAGTTCTTTCTCGTGGACTAATAAGCGGCCATTGGTCAAAAGACCGTATTGTGGCACAAAACGATTTCCGCAAGTTTAGTCCTAGATTCAGTGGCGAAAACCTTGTGCACAACCTTTCACTTGTTGATGCACTTAAAAAACTGACAGAACAAAAAACAATGACTGTCGCTCAGATTGCTATTGCATGGGTTTTGTCGCAAGGTGAAGATATTGTGCCTCTTATTGGAGCAAGAAAAACTAACCGCTTAAAAGAAGCTTTAGGGGCCCTCGAATTAAAGCTTTCTAATGAAGATATAGTGCAGATTGAACAAATGATTCCAAAGGGTGCGGCTAAAGGAGACCGCTATAATTCTCATCAGATGACTATGCTTGATAGTGAACGCAAAAATAAATAAGAATTGAAAGATAACAACCGTAGTAAAAGTAGATCTGACTATTTATTTATTAAAAGCTTTTGCAGAAAAACTATTACTACTACTATTCAGCTGACTGTTAAAACTTTTATCAGTAAAAACCTTAAAAATGAATACTATTCCAGGAGGTGTTAATTATTTTAGCACCTCCGCACTTTCTTTTACTGTTATTGCCTTTCAAAATAATTCAAAAATGGCTTTCCTTTGCCTGGCACACCGCTTGCATACTATTCTTTTTAAGTAAAGCTAATTGTGTAAAGCTAATTGTGTAAAGCTAATTGCGGAGAATAAATTATGCAAAAAAGAATTTTACTCGTCGATGACGAGTCTTCGCTTAGAAGATCACTTTCTCTTAGTCTGAATCAGGTTGGCTATGACGTTGAGCCTTGCGATAATGGACTAACGGCTCTTAACAAAATAGACCTTTATAAAAAGAGTGCTGCTAATCTGGATACTATTGTCGTCGATATAAACCTCCCTGATATCGATGGGATAAAACTGGGTAAAATTATTAAATCCAGATACCCTGATATCCCTATGCTTTATATAACAGGTTATGCAGACAGACTGCAGATAACAGAGATAGATGAACTTAAACTGACTGGCCTTATTGAAAAACCTTTTACCGCTGATGACCTTATTCATGGAATCGATAAACTCATTGAAGAAAAAGTAAAACCTGAAGAAACAGAGAAAACAAAACAAATTGTTAAGACTTCCTCGGCCTATGTACTTATAAAAACAAAAGAGGGTGCCGATTACCTTTCTCTATACAGAAAATTATATTTTATGGATCACGTCCTTTACTGTGATGCTACAAGTGGCGGTATTGATATTTTTCTTCTTATGCAGGCAGATTCAGATGAGGAATGTAAAAGCTTCTATGAGAAAAATATACAAAACATTGAGGCAATCGAGGAATCTACATTCCTTTCTGTTGACCAGCCGGTAATAAATGAGAATATAAAGGAAATAATACAGTCAGCCGGTGGAATTTCTCTCTTTGATGATTCACAGGAAATGAGCAGGATACGTGATTCAAAAAAAGCTGTTTTTTCTTATGTCCTTCTTGATATTGATAGGGAAAAACTTGATAAGGTCTATCCTGTACTTAGACTTACAGATAACGTCCTTTATTGCGACTATACCGGCGGACACTATAACCTAATACTCCTGCTCTATGGAACTCAGTTTAGCGAAATTGATAAGATCATTCTAAATAAGATCGTAAAACTTGATGGGATCCTTAAAGTAAAAAAGTATCCAGTAGTTAATATGTTCGAAATGTAGACTTCACATTTAACTTATTGGGAGAAATGCTATGCCACAAGAGGCCGATTTATTTACCAGGTCAGAGAGTCAGGATATTCTGAATTTTAAGATAGATCTCCTTAGCCGACATCACAAAAGTGATTCACTTATTCCATTGCTTCAATCGGCACAGGACTCATATGGCTACATACCGGAAAAGATAATCTATTACATTAGTGAACTTGTTGGGATCCCACCTGCTGAGATATATGGGGTTATTACCTTTTACGCACAGTTCAGGCTAAAACCACTTGGAAAAAATATTATTAAGATCTGCCAGGGTACAGCCTGTCACGTCAATGGCTCAAAGAATGTACTTTCTGCCTTGCAGGATGAACTTGGAATCTCTATTGGTGAGACAACCGAGGAAGGAATCTTTTCACTCGAATCGGTTGCTTGCCTTGGATGCTGCTCACTTGCTCCTGTGATGATGATTAATAATGAGACCTTCGGTAATCTGACCTCTGAAAAGATTAAACTGACACTAAGAAAGTTCAGGACGTAGATTATGAAAAAAATAAAAGTTGGTCTTGGAACTTGCGGCATCTCTGCCGGGGGAAAACTTGTTTTTGATAAGTTTAAGGAAGAACTCTATAGTAAAAACCTTGATTACCAGCTCTGCGAAACTGGCTGCATGGGAATGTGCTATGAGGAGGTCTTAGTTGAGCTTGAACTTGACAATGAGAGCTTCCTCTATTCTAAAGTTACAGTAGATAAGGTCGGAAGAATAATTAGTGAACACTTACAGAATAACCATCCTATTGACGACTGGTTAGTTAAGAGCAAAGGTGTTTCAAGGCAGGATGACTTTTTAAATAAGCAGACACGGGTAGTCTTAAGAAACTGCGGTATTATTGATCCCTCCTCCATTGATGAATATATATCTGAAAATGGCTATGAAGCTATAAAAAAGGTACTTTCTTCCTATAGCCCTCAAAAGGTCATTGATGAGGTTACTAAATCAGGCTTAAGGGGCCGCGGAGGTGGAGGATTCCCAACTGGACTTAAATGGAAGCTTGCCCATAATGAAATAAGTGATACAAAATATATAATCTGCAATGCCGATGAAGGTGATCCGGGAGCCTTTATGGACCGTAGCGTGCTTGAAGGGGACCCCCATTCTGTACTTGAAGGAATGATGATAGCCGCTTATGCCATTGGCGCTTCTGAAGGCTTCATTTACGCAAGGGCCGAATATCCGCTTGCAATTAAAAGACTCAGGACGGCTCTTTCGCAGTGCATGGCAAAAGGCCTCCTTGGGAAAAATATCCTTGGATCAGATTTTTCTCTGAATATAAAGATAAAAGAAGGCGCTGGGGCTTTCGTTTGTGGGGAGGAAACAGCCCTCATGTCTTCTATTGAGGGGAAAAGAGGTGTTCCTAAACTTCGCCCTCCTTTCCCCACTCAAAAAGGCCTTTGGGGAAAGCCTACTACCATTAATAATGTGGAGACTTACGCAAACATACCATGGATCATCCTGAACGGCTACGAAAAATTTGCTTCAATGGGTACTGAAAAAAGCAAGGGAAGTAAGGTTTTTGCCCTTGCTGGAAAAATTAAAAGAACTGGTCTTGTGGAAGTCCCGATGGGTATCACTATTAATGAGATTGTCTACGATGTCGGTGGCGGAATAAAAAAGGATAAAAAGTTCAAAGCTGTGCAGATAGGTGGACCCTCTGGCGGCTGTATCCCGGCTTCAATGGGTGAGCTCAAAATAGATTATGAAGAAATAACAAGGACCGGCGCTATTATGGGCTCAGGTGGCTTGATAGTTATCGATGAAACTACATGCATGGTCGACTTTGCAAAGTTCTTTCTGAACTTTACTCAGAAAGAGTCATGTGGCAAATGTACTTTTTGCAGGATTGGAACTAAAAGAATGCTTGAGATACTCGAGAGAATAACAGAGGGAAACGGAAAACAAGGCGATCTTGAACTCTTGGAAGACCTTGCACTTAAGGTTAAATGCAGCAGCCTTTGTGGACTTGGTCAGACTGCTCCAAATCCAGTGTTAACAACACTTAAGTATTTCAGAGATGAATATGAGACCCATATATTCCAGAAAAAATGTCCTGCCCACAGCTGCTCTTCTCTTGTAACATATAGGATAATCGATGAACTCTGCAAAGGTTGCACTCTATGCATTAAATCATGTCCATCGGGCGCTGTTACAGGCAGGAAAAAAGAGGTCCATAAAATCAATTATGACCTTTGCATTAAGTGTGGCAAGTGCTATGATGCTTGCAGGCTTGGTGCAATTGAAAAGATCTGAAATTGAAAAGACCTAAAGTTTAGGTAAAGACTAGAGAAGGGGACCAAGTGTCATTTAAAGGAGGGCATCTATTGATATACTTGAACCCTTCTCCTTTGCCTTGCATTGGTTCTAATTACTACAAAAGTAAAAGAAGGTGCAGCATGGAGCAGGTAAGAATTATTATTAATGGCACTGAAGTTATCACTTCATGTGATAAGACAATTCTTGAAGTAGTCCATGAAAATAAACTAGATACAATTCCTACACTCTGCCATGATAAAAGACTAGAACATTTTACTTCGTGCTTTATGTGTGTAGTGGAAGTTGATGGTGTAAATAAACTCATCCCCTCCTGCTCAACACATGTAACTAATGGAATGAAAATCTCTACCAGGAGTAAAAATGTTCTTCAGGCAAGAAAAACTGCACTTGAACTTTTAATGTCCAACCATTATGCCGACTGTATTGGCCCGTGTAAAAACAATTGCCCTGCCGGAGTGGATGTACAAAGCTACATCGCGCTTATCTCTCTTGGTAAATATAAAGAGGCTCTAAAACTTGTAAAGGAAAATAACCCACTGCCACTTTCCATTGGCAGAATATGCGTAAGAGACTGTGAAGCTGCTTGCAGGAGAAGCTATGTAGATGAACCTGTAGGAGTAAATAATCTTAAACGCTTTATTGCCGATCTTGACAACGTTAATAAATGGAAGCCTGAAATTAAAGATCAAAAGGATAAAAAAGTTGCTGTTATAGGCGGAGGACCTGCAGGACTTTCATGTGCATATTACCTTAGAGTTCATGGCTACAATGTTACTATTTACGAAAAACTGCCTGAGCTTGGTGGCATGCTGCGCTATGGAATACCTGAATACAGACTGCCCAAAATAGTGCTGGACTCCGAGATTGATTGGATAATTAGTCTTGGCATTGAAGTTAAAACACAGCTTGAGCTTGGAAAAGATTTTAGCCTAAAGAGTTTGTCTGATGATAATTTTGATGCAGTCTTTCTTGCCGTTGGAGCTCATAAGGCAACAAGGTTAGGTTTGGATGGCGAGGATAAAGTAAAAGGAATTTTTAGAGGAATTGATTTCTTAAGAGAAATTGAACTTAAGAAGAGCTTCCCTCTAAATGGAACAGTTGTTGTCGTTGGCGGAGGCAATACGGCAATAGATGCGGCAAGAACAGCCTTAAGATGTGGGGCAGAAAAAGTTAAAATTGTATACAGAAGAAGTATAAACGAAATGCCTGCTCACCCTGAAGAAATACAGTCCTTAATGCAGGAAGGTATCGAGATACTTTTTCTTACAAATCCAAAAGCAATTATTTCTGATGATGACAGATTAAAAGCTATTCAATGCCTTAAGATGAGGCTCGAAAATAGCAAGCCAGGTGAAAGGCCGAAGCCAGTTCCAGTGCCGGGATCAGAGTTTATTCTAAAATGCGATTACCTGATAAGTGCAATTGGACAGGCTGTTGATAGCTCATTTGTAAGACTGGATAATGAGTGCATGCTTGAAAAATTGGGAACACTTAGCGTAAATAAAGATACACTTGAAACTTCAATTAAAGGTGTATTTGCAGGAGGAGATGATGTTACAGGCCCTTTGAGCGCAATAGCGGCAATTGCTCAGGGGAAAAAGGCATCATCATCCATTATCTCTTTTCTTGAATGTGGAGAAGCTTCAAATTCCAATGGCAAGTTCTTTAGTTTTAAGCATAATCTCTCTTCAATAAACGAAAGAGAATATGAGCAGTATAAAAAACTTCCACGCCAGAAAACCTTTGAGCTCCCTGTTGTAGAAAGAATCCATAGCTTCGATGAAGTCCAGCTTGGAATTGATGAGCCTCAGGTAAAAAAGGAAGTCCTAAGATGCCTTGAGTGCGGATGCTCTGAATATTATGACTGCTCCTTAAGAAAATATTGTGATGAATATAAAGTTAATATTGATGAGTTTAAAGGCCAGGTAAACAAATATAGACCCGATCAGCGGCACCCTTTTATTGTGCTTGACCCTAATAAGTGCATCAACTGCGGAAGATGCGTTAGGACCTGCTCTGAGATACTGAAGGTCTCGGCTTTGGGATTTGTATTTAGGGGATTTAAGTCGGTCGTAAAACCTGCAATGGAGAAACCTCTTCTTGAAACTAACTGCATTAGTTGTGGCAACTGTATCGATAGCTGCCCTACTGGCGCAATAAGTGAGAAATTTCCATTTAAGATACTGGGTACACTGCCTAAAGAAAATATTGAGACTCTTTGCAGCTTCTGCTCACTTGGATGCAAAATTAACTTTAAGAAAGTTACTAATGATATCTTCTATGTTGCAAATACAACAGAAGAAATAAAAGATTCTCATAATAGAGGTTATCTCTGCATTAAGGGCCGCTTCGGATATAGGTATTTGCTTGATAAAAAAAGAATATTAGATCCTGTGATAAAGAAAAATGGACTGCAACAGAATGTAAGCATTAGTGATGCTCTACTCTATAGTGAAAATAAAATAAAATCAATTATTTCTAAATATGGAAGTGATTCTGTTGCAGTATTAGCTTCTCCAAAGCTTTCAAACGAGGAATTATACCTGCTGCAGAAATTTACGCGTACAGGACTTCTTAACAATAATATTGCAAGCTTCTCAAACCTTGCCTATGGAATCGAGCAGAATGCTTTAGATGACTTGCTCGGATTTACCGCTTCAACTGTCAATATGCAAAGTCTTGAAAAAGCAGATCTCATAGTTGTAATGAATTCAAACCTCTCTGAAGATAACTTTGTCATGGAATTGAAAATAAAACAGGCTCAAAAAAAAGGGGCAAAACTAATACTTGTCAGTTCCTCTGAAATGGACCTTGCAAAACAATCGGACCTATGGATAGATAGTAAAAAAGGAACAAATACTTATCTGCTAAGCAGCATAATTAAATATCTGCTAGACAATAAACTTTATGATGAAGACTATATAAGGCAGAAGACTTTGAATTTTGATGAAGCTGTTAGTCAGTATGAAAAGTTTGATATTCATAAGGCATCTGAGATATCTGGAGTAAGAATGCCTAGACTTGATAGCCTGATTGACCTTCTATCTGATATCTCTAAAAATATTATTTTTGTTTATAACATTGATTCAGTCTCTGATAAATCAATAAATGACCTTAAGGCTATTGGTAACTTTTTACTTTTAACCGGCAGGCTTGGCAGAGCAGATAATGGAATACTAATATTAAGGGAATTCAATAACTCTGCAGGACTTGTGGAGATGGGCGCTACACCAAACTATCTGCCCGGATATGTTGGGCACGATCAGTATAGAGGAATTTATGAAATAGGAAAAGCTTGGAATAAACCCCTTACTAACATCTTTAGACCAGTCGACATAGAAAAGAAAATGAGAAATGGCGAAATAAAAGGGCTGCTTGTCTTTGGGGAAGATCCTTTAAGAGAAAAGGAAAATATGAAGTATTTCAAAAACCTTGAGTTCCTTCTGGTCTCTGATGCCTTCCGCTCTAATACGGCAGAAATTGCAGCAGATGTTATATTGCCTGCACTTACACATATTGAACAGGAAGGTACATATATACGGTGCGACAACAAGCTGCAAAAGGCCTCAAAGGTCATAAATGGCCCTCACGATATGGAAAACTGGCAGGTAATTGCAAAGCTTGCTTCAATGTTCTCTGACGGATTTTCATACTTATCTTCTGAGGAGATAAGGCGTGAGATACATTATATTGATAGGGTATTTAGAAATGAAATGATAAACGAGGAAGATAACAGGATTGAACATTTTATTAGAAGTGAGATTAAATCAAGGCAGCTGCAGTTTATTAACTATGAAATTGACTACTCAACTTTTGACCCTGTAAAATCTACTATTCATTATCCGGAAAATTATTATCTTTGTAATGTCAGGAATATACTGATCTGACACTACAAAGAAATTGGCTTTACCTAACTTTAATCCGGGTAAATAGATTATGGCTGCAATAAACGATTTGCGTTTAATTTATGAGCTGTATGATAATATTGCCATTATTGATAAAGATCTTAATCTGCTCTTTGCTGGAAGTGCATTAAAGCAGATCTTAAGTGAAAATAAAATTGAAACTGACCTGAAAGAGGTCAGTTCAAATTTGTCCTCTTCCCCTTTAAGCCGCTTTTTTAAACAAACCGTTCTCTCTGTCCTTAATACTATGCAGCCTGAAGAAATTAAACTTGATATCTCAGGCATTGAGTTTCTGATAATACCTTCTACTGATGGCGTCCTTCTTGGACTTAAGGAGAAGATATCAAATATATGCAAAATTGAATCTGAACTAAATAACCGAATTAAAGAACTTGAGTGCCTCTATAATATTACAAAGGAATATTATGCAGGCGAAACAATAGATAAGTTTTTAGAAAGATGCATTAAACATATTGAATCGGGCTTCCCATCCCCGTCAGATACATTTGTAAATATCTCTTTTGGAAAAAATGAATTTGGAAATACACAATGGGATATTAAACAAATTACTAATGTACTCATCTCTGGCATTTACCTTAATGAAAAAAAATGCGGGGAAATAAAAGTTTTTATAAGAAATGCTAAGGAATCCTTTTCTGCAGAAAAAAAACTCCTTGATGAGATTGCAGGAAAAATTTCTAAAATAATTGAGAAGGAAGAAGAAACCAGAGTACTTGAAAGGCAGCAGGAAATATTAAAGGCTAAGAATGAAGCCCTGATAAAAATGACTGAGGAATGCTATAAAAAAGGTGAAAACCTGAAGACATTCTTTCGCGCTATTACAAATAAGATCGTTGTAATTGACAAAAATTTTGACATAATAATGTCAAATAAAGATGATATTGGAGATTCCGGCAAATGTTATAATAAACTCTTTGGCCTTGACAAAAAATGTGAAAGCTGCCCTGCTGAAACTACTTTCAATCTGGCACAGGACGCTTTTTGTGAAAGAGAGTTCAATGGACAATTTTTAATGCTCCAGTCTTACCCCATTTTAGGTCCGGATAATAGCACTCAAAGAGTTCTTGAGGTCTGCAGGGATATTACAGAGCAGAAAACAATTGAAGGTCAGCTGATACAGTCCTATAAACTTGCATCCCTTGGGAAGCTTGTTGCTGGTGTTGCTCATGAGATAAATAACCCTAATACTTTTATACTTGGCAATCTTAAAATAGTTCAGGAAGCTTTCCAGGATATAATTCCTTTGCTTGATAAACTTCACTTTGAAAACAACGACTTAAAAATAGCAAGATTAAACTATGATCTCTTTAAGGAGAATATAACAGTTCTTATTAACGATATGATTAACGGGGCCAACAGAACAAAAAAAATAGTCGGTGACTTAAGGAATTTTGCAAAGAAAGATGAAAGCGGACTTACCGATATTGTGGATATTAATGAGATAATTCGTAATAGTTTATCTTTGACTCAAAAGCATATAAAAAAATATGCCCACCTTGAGCTTGAACTAGGCGAAAATATCCCAAACTTTACGGGCAATACATATAAGCTGGAACAGGTATTAGTGAACCTTACAATGAATGCTTCTGAAGCAATTGAATCTTCAGATGAATCTTCGGATGGCCTGATAAAAATCAAAACATGGTATGAAAAACAACATAATGAGGTCTTCCTTTGTGTCTCGGATAATGGAATTGGTATGGATGAATCAGTCCTGAAAAATATCTTTGACCCTTTCTTTACTACTAAGCGAAATAAGGGAGGTACTGGTCTTGGACTTTCAATTACATATGGAATAATAAAAGATCATAACGGAAAAATTGAAGTTTTTTCAAAACCCGGCATTGGAACAACCTTTACTGTTAGATTTCCAGTAAAATAAGTAGGAATATCATATGTCAAAGATCCTGGCAATAGACGATAATCAGGCGGTACTTAACTTCTTAAGAATACTTATACTGCAGAAGGGAATTTATGAAATTGATATACTGCAGGATAGTACTAAGGCCTTTGAAGCTATTTCCTCTAAGGACTATGACATACTTTTGCTCGATATGGATATGCCGGAGGTGACAGGTATGGACATACTAAAATTTATCAGACGCGAAAACCTAAGGCTAAGGACAATTGTCCTTACAGGAGTTGAAGATATTGATCTTGCAATAAGTGCAATGAAACTTGGAACATACGATTATATGCTTAAGCCTATTGACGAGGTGAAACTTTTTGAAGCAATAGATCATGCAATTGAGCAGAAGGATTTGCAGAAAAAGGAAGAAGTTATCTTTCAAAAACTTTCTCCTGAAAGTCTGAAATTCAAAGATGCTTTCAGGAATATTATTACTAACGATGAAAAAATGTTTAAAGTGTTCTACTATGCAGAAAAATTTGCGCAGACAGATAATAGTGTCCTTATCTGGGGTGAAAGTGGTTCTGGTAAAGAACTTATTGCTGAGGCAATCCATAAGATAAGTAGCAGGAAGGATGAGAAGTTTGTAGCTGTAAATGCAGGATCCTTTGCACAGGAATTGTTCTCTTCTGAATTCTTTGGATATGAAAAAGGTGCCTTTACAGGAGCACTTAAAGATAAAATGGGCTTTCTTGAAGAAGCAGATGGAGGGACCCTCTTTTTAGATGAGATAGGCGAACTCTCACTTGCAATTCAGGTAAAACTATTAAGAGTGCTTCAGGAAGAGGAGTTTTATCGTTTGGGATCTACTAAAAATAGAAAGGTAAACGTAAGAATAATTGCTGCAACAAATAAAAATCTTTTCGAGGAGATAAAAAAAGGCAGTTTTAGAAAAGACCTCTTCTTTAGGCTTAATATTAACTCTATTAGTCTTCCTCCTTTAAGGGAACGTAAAGGAGATATTGACCTGCTTGCAGGTTATTTCTTGAAAAAATTTAATGAGAAATATGCGAAAGATATTAGAGCTATTACACCAGCAGCTCTTAATTGCCTTAAGGAATACTCATTCCCGGGCAATGTGCGGGAACTTATGAATATCATTAACAGCGCTGTTATTGTAGAAAATTCGAACCTCCTCTTAAAAAAATCTCTTCCGGGCTATTTCCTGGACAGTAGCGAAATCTTTAGTCTCCCGGATGAGGATGATTCTTTGGGAACTCTTGATGATGCAGAAAAAAACTATATACAGAAAGTCCTCCATTATACAAATAACAACAGAACCAAAGCAGCCGAAATACTTGGTATCTCAAGGGTTAATCTTATAGCCAAAATAAAAAAGTATAACCTCGTTTAATTTCATAATAAAAGTTGTTAGCTTTGGAGTATGTAAGTTTAACTTTTTTATCTCCAGGCTGGTTGCTTTATGAAAATTTTTCTGAATCTGATAATCATTTCTTTTATCGCTTCTTTTTCCAGTAATCTCTTCGCTCAAAAAGTTTTTATAAATGAGGTAATGGCTTCAAACCTTTCTTCTATTAAAGATCCTGATTTTATGGCATTCGGAGACTGGATAGAAGTTTTTAACCCTCAGGACTCTTCACTAAATCTGAAAGGATATTATATAACTGATGACCTGAAGAATAATAAAAAGTACAAAATATCTAGTGACCTTTTAATTCCCTCAAAGGGCTTTGCTCTTATCTGGGCTGATGATAAAGATACCTTAAACCATGCAAATTTTAAGCTTAGCTCAAGCGGTGAAACCATAGGACTGTTTGATTCTTTAGGTGCTCTTGTTGATTCTGTTACATTCGGCAGTCAGCCTTCAGACATTTCATTTGGAAGGTTTCCAGATGGCGGTCCTGACTGGGCAAGGTTTTCTCCTTCAACTCCGGGTAGCATAAATCTTGAAAAAAATATATTTGCAAAACTGTCTCTCCCTTCCTTTTCTGTACAGGGAGGTTTTTATCCAGGTGCTATTACTGTAAGCCTTTCTCATCCGGAGGCGGGAACTACTATTCGTTATACCTTAAATGGCAAGACTCCTACAGCTAACAGCCCAGCCTATAGCACTCCTTTAAGATTGGACTCGACAACCGCTCTTTCTGTAAGAGCATTTAAAGATGGCTTTCTTCCTAGTACTACTTCGGTAAATACTTACTTTATTAACTTTCAATGCGACCTGCCCGTATTTTCAATTGTAAGTGATCCCGATAACTTCTTTAGCGATACTTTGGGCATTTATGTCGTTGGTACAAGAGGCATTCCAGGCAACTGCATCTCAACTCCTAGAAACTGGAATCAGGATTGGGAAAGACCTGTTAACCTTGAATTTTATGAAAAGGATAAAAGCCTTCAATTTAACCTTCAGGCAGGCGTAAAGATCTATGGCGGATGTACAAGAAAATATGATATGAAATCACTGGCTTTTTACTTCAGGAGTTCATATGGATATGACAAGCTTCGCTACAGGCTGTTTCCAGGCTATCCAATCGTTGAATATAACAGCTTTTTGCTTAAGACTTCTGGGCAGGACTGGTATAGAACACTCTTCCGCGATGGTATGATACACACTCTTGTAAAACAAGGGATGAATGTTGACTATCTTGAATACCGCCCTTCTGTTGCTTTTATTAACGGACAATACTGGGGTGTTCATAATATTGGCGAAAAGTTAGGTGAAGATTATCTTAAAAGCCGCTTTGGAGTTGACCCTGATAGCATTGATATAATTGATCCCGGCCCAACAGGTGAAGCTCAAAATGGAAATATTTCCGCCTATAGAACTCTTGTCAACTTCTATTCTTCAAATAGTCTGGCTTCAGAAGAAAATTATAACTATATAAAATCAATTTTAGATGTAGATGAATTCATCGACTATTATATAGCAGAGATCTATGTGGCAAATGGCGATTGGCCTTCAAATAATATGAAGATTTGGAGGCAGCGCTCCTCAAATGGTAAATGGCGCTGGCTGCTTTATGATACTGATTGTAGTTTTGGCGGAAATTCTGAGGGACTATATAACACTAATACTCTTGAGCAGGCTACAGCCCCTGATAGTAAAAAAGGAATAAATCCTCCATGGGCAACTCTTCTGCTGAGAAAACTCCTTGAAAATAATAACTTTAAGAATGAATTCATCCAACGCTTTGCTGTACATATGGCTACTACATTCGAAAAAGATCATGTAATTCACGTAATTGACAGCATTAGCACTAAGATTGCATCTGAAATACCAAGACATAAAAGCCGCTGGGTAAACTCAATTAGTATGGGTAATGACTGGGCGGCAAATGTTGAAGTCTTAAGAGACTTTGCCTCTAAAAGACAAGTTCAGATTAGAAGCCACTTTTATACAAAATTCGCAATCCCGGGAGCTTATTCAATGACCCTTAGCCGAAATAATCCGGCATGGGGAAAAATAATTGCTCATTCTATAGAAATAAAAAACAATGGCGCTTTTTTAATCCTTTTTAAGAGTATCCCATTTATTGTAAAAGCTCTTCCTCTTCCAGGCTACCGCTTCGTAAGGTGGGAAGGCGCATCTACTTCACAGTCCCAAGAGATAGTACTGAATCCGGATGTAAATTCAGTCCTGACAGCCATATTTGAACCTGAAAATAACAGCACCTCTGGATCTGTTGTCATTAATGAAATTAACTATAAGTCAGCCTCTTCATTTGATACAGATGACTGGATTGAGCTATATAATCCTTCTGCAAACCCTTTGGATATTTCGGGCTTTAAAGTACAAAAGAAAAAACCTGAAGACATCTTTGTCTTCCCCGATAGTACAACAATAGATGGACATGGTTACCTCGTCCTCTGCTGTGACAGTCTGAAGTTCAGGTCTTTTCAGTTAAGTAAAATTAAGATCTCTGGTAACCTTCCCTTCGGACTTGATAGTCAGGGTGATTTGCTCAGACTTTTTGACAAAAGTGGCAGCCTTATCGATAGCGTTAAGTATGGCACCTCGGGTGAATGGACTTCTATGCCAAACGGGACTGGTGCATCTTTGTCTCTTATAAACCCTGCTTCTGATAATTCTCTTGCAAAAAACTGGATGGCCTCTAAGCTTTATGGCACTCCAGGAAAGCTGAACGATACATATACTACAGGCCTGCAAAAAAATGATCCGGAAGTTCCAAAGGACTTTCACCTGTTTGATAATTATCCTAATCCATTTAACAATTCTACCGTCATTTCTTTTTCTATTCCTGAAAGGGTACACCTTACTCTTAGGATTTATGATATATTAGGACGCGAAGTTGCAAAATTGCTAGATGAAGTAAAAGATGCAGGCATCTACAGGGTCCCCTTTAGTATGCAGACCGGTTCAGGAATTTATATTTATGTGCTTCAGGCAGGCGGAAACATTCAATCGAAAAAAATGCTTCTTTTAAGATAGCCTCTGCTTAAATAAGCTATGCTTATTCTCTTAAAAGTCGCTCTAGCTCGGAAAGGTTAATTGAGTTTTCATGGAAATTACCCATCCAGCGTACGCACCTGTTTGCATCAAGAGGAAGACCTAAGACAGGGATATTTCTTTTTGAACAATAACGCATTCCATTTGTAAGTTCGGGTATGCATGCTATGCCTAGAACTCCAAGTGAACTTGCGTGATAATTTTTTTTGTTAAAAAGGAGTCCCTTTCCTGCTTCCTTCCAGATATATGCCTTTATATTATGCTCATTTAAGAGCCTTGTAGCCTTATTTATAAAGCAGCTTACAGAGCATCTCCGGCATACATGATCTATTTCTTCTTTTTCTGATTGACAATTCTTCCTTAGATCTCTTAGGCAATGAGGAAGCAGCGCTATCTTCTTTTCACATCTTAAAAATTCTGCTTTGTTTATTCTGTTGGTTAGTTCTATCTCGATCATATTAAGTAGATACTTGTAAGGCTTGCGGGAAAGTGCTGATCTGCTAAAGAAACGTGTAATGAATGAAAGCTGGCTGAGGTGATAATCAATATCTGTTAAAAATTCTGAAAGCTCCTTTTGCGCCTGACTTAAAAAATGTTTCCTGGCATAGCTTAAGCTTTTGTCACTTCTCCTGAGCTTTTTTAGAAGGTCTTCTTTACTGCTATATTTCTCAAGAAATTTATCTAATAGCTCATTAACTCGCCTATAGTATTCTTCTGTCG